>CALWHD010000185.1 GCA_944380235.1 uncultured Blautia sp. | reverse complement strand
GATGAGAAATGAACAATGCAGAAATCGGAAAAGCAATGGTGATTAAGTTAGATCCTGTATTACCAGAGTATCCAACCTTCAAAGAAGGTGTCAGAAGAGCGCCGAAAAGAGAGCTGACACTGAACAAAAGAGAGATTAAACTTGCTGTGGCAAATGCTTTAAGATATGTGCCGGAAGAACTTCATGAACAGCTGGCACCGGAATTTTTAGATGAGCTTCTTACAAGAGGACGTATCTATGGATACCGGTTCATGCCCAAGGAAAGAATCTACGGAAAACCTATTGATGAGTATAAAGGAGAATGCATCGAAGGAAAAGCATTCCAGGTTATGATCGACAACAACCTGGATCATGAAGTTGCACTTTATCCGTACGAACTGGTAACCTACGGGGAAACAGGACAGGTATGCCAGAACTGGATGCAGTATCAGTTAATTAAAAAATACTTGGAAAAATTAACCCATCACCACACGCTGGTCATGATGAGCGGACATCCTATGGGGCTGTTCAAATCTCATGAATCAAGCCCGAGAGTTATTGTAACCAACGGTCTGATGGTAGGTATGTTCGATAATCCGGAAGACTGGGCAAAGGCAACAGCTATGGGCGTATCTTCCTATGGACAGATGACAGCCGGCGGCTGGATGTACATCGGACCTCAGGGTATTGTACATGGTACTTTCAATACAATCCTCAATGCAGGACGTAAATTCCTGGGAGTTCCTCAGGACGGCGATCTGGCAGGACACTTATTCGTAACCAGCGGTCTTGGCGGAATGAGCGGCGCACAGCCGAAAGCGATTGAGATCGCAGGAGGCGTTGGAATCGTTGCTGAAGTAGATGCTTCCAGGATCGAGACACGTCACAGCCAGGGCTGGGTAAGTCTGGTAATCGAGGATGCAGGAGAGGCATTCCGTGTAGCACAGGAATACATGGATAAGAAAGAAACTGTCTCCATTGCATACCATGGAAATATCGTAGATCTGTTGCAGTACGCAGTAGATAACAATATTAAGATCGAACTTCTGTCTGACCAGACATCCTGCCACGTTCCATACGACGGCGGTTACTGCCCGCAGGGTCTGACCTTTGAAGAGAGAACAGAGATGCTGGCAAACGATAAGGATAAATTCTGTGAACTGGTTGACCAGACACTGATCAAACATTATCACCTGATCAAGACACTGGTAGAGAGAGGCGCATACTTCTTTGATTACGGCAACAGCTTCATGAAAGCAGTTTTCGATGCAGGTGCAACGGATATTGCAAAGAATGGCGTAGATACCAGCGAAGGCTTTATCTTCCCATCCTATGTAGAAGATATCTTAGGACCGGAACTGTTTGACTACGGATATGGACCGTTCAGATGGTGCTGCTTAAGCGGAAAACCGGAAGACTTAAGAAAGACAGACCATGCTGCAATGGAAATTATTGATCCTAACAGAAGAAGTCAGGACAGAGATAACTATATCTGGATCCGCGACGCTGAGAAGAATAAACTGGTTGTTGGTACTCAGTGCCGTATTCTTTACCAGGATGCACTGGGAAGAAGAGATATTGCCCTGAAGTTCAATGAAATGGTAAGAAACGGAGAAATCGGACCGGTTATGCTGGGACGTGACCATCATGATACAGGCGGAACAGATTCTCCATACAGAGAGACATCCAATATCTATGACGGTTCCAATATTACAGCAGATATGGCTGTACACTGCTATGCAGGAAATGCTGCAAGAGGCATGAGCCTTGTTGCTCTTCATAACGGCGGCGGTGTTGGTATCAGCAAATCCATCAACGGCGGATTCGGTATGGTTCTGGATGGAAGCGAAAGAGTAGATGAAATCTTAAAGGCAGCTATTCCGTGGGATACTATGATCGGTGTTTCCAGAAGAAGCTGGGGAAGATGTGAACACTCCATCGAAACTGTTGCAGAGTACAACAGGATCAGAAATGGAGAAGACTACATCACCATGCCTTATCTGGCAAGCGATGAATTAATTGACAGAGTCTGCAAGGACGTAGTTCCGGAAGTTCATCATCACAAACATCACTAAGATATTTGCTTTCAGGAGGCAGAATATGAAAAAACGATATATACGTCATGCGTCCGAATTGGTAACCTGTAAAGGAAAAGCGCCGAAACATGGAAAAGAAATGTCAGACATTGGTCTGATCAGGGACGGTGCAGTGATCATCCACGATGACAAGATCGTGGCAGTGGGGACTACCGAAGAGCTGGACAGACAGGTGAATACGGAAGAATATGAGGTTATAGATGCCTCCGGCAAAACCGTGCTTCCGGGATTTGTGGATTCCCATACTCATTTTGTATTCGGCGGTTACCGTGCAGATGAATTTTCCTGGAGATTAAAAGGGGACAGCTATATGTCCATTATGGAGAGGGGCGGCGGCATTAATGCCACCGTCAACCCCACCCGCAGCGCCACAGAGGAAGAACTGGTGGAGGCAGGACGGGAACGGCTGAACCGTATGCTGGAATTTGGTGTTACCACTGTGGAAGGAAAGAGCGGATATGGCATGGACTGTGAAACTGAGCTGAAACAGCTTCGCGCTATGAAAAAATTAGATGAAATCCATCCTGTGGATGTAGTGCGCACCTTCCTGGGACCCCACAGTGTGCTTCCCCAGTGGAAGGGAAAAGAGAGAGAATTCATAGAAGAACAGTTAAAAGAAGTTATGCCGAAAGTAAAAGAGGAAAACCTTGCGGAATTTGCGGATATCTTTACGGAAAAAAACGTATTCAGCGTGGAAGATTCCGAATATTACCTTACAGAGGCGAAGAAAATGGGCTTCAAGCTGAAAATCCATGCGGATGAAATGTATCAGCTGGGTGGCGCAGAGCTTTCCGCCAGAGTAGGGGCTGTCTCAGCAGATCATCTGTTAAAAGCATCGGATGAGGGAATCCGTCAGATGAGAGATGCGGGTGTCATCAGCACGCTGCTTCCGGCGACAGCATTCTGCTTAAAAGAAGAATACGCGCCGGGACGGAAAATGATTGATGAAGGATGTGCAGTGGCAATCGCTTCCGATCTGAACCCGGGAAGCTGTTTTACCAATTCTATTCCTCTGCTGGTAGCGCTGGGCTGTATTTATATGAATATGTCCATAGAGGAAGTGATCACGGCCCTTACGATTAATGGTGCCGCAGCAGTGGACAGGGCAGACAGAGTGGGAAGCCTGGAGCCCGGAAAACAGGCAGATATTGTTTTCCTGAAATTCCCGTCGATTTATTATATGCCCTACCATACAGGCGTTAATCTGGTGGAGACTGTGATCAAAAACGGAGAAACCGTTTATCACAAAGAATGGGTGTAAAGGAAAAGTACAAGGAAACAAATTCTTTATATAAATAATGACAAAGGAGAATGATAGCCATGGAAAAAATTATTGAATGTGTACCTAATTTCAGTGAAGGCAGAGACAAAGAAAAAGTAGAAAAAATTGTTGACTGTTTCCGCGGCATCGAAGGCGTAAAACTGTTAGATTACACATCAGATGAAGACCACAACAGAAGCGTTGTAACGGTGATCGGTGAACCGGAACCATTAAAGAACGCTATGGTTGCAGCTATCGGAAAAGCAGTAGAATTAATTGATATGACAAAACATCAGGGACAGCATCCCCGCATGGGCTGTGTAGATGTAGTTGCCTTCATTCCTATCAGGAATGCTACAGTAGAAGAAGCGGACGCTCTGGCAAAAGCAGTTGCAAAAGAAGCTTCTGAAAAATTCGGACAGCCGTTCTTCTTATACGAAAAATCTGCAACAGCTCCTCACAGAGAAAATCTTGCGAAAGTTCGTCAGGGACAGTTCGAAGGAATGGCAGAAAAAATGAAAGATCCACAGTGGAAACCAGACTTTGGTCCTGACACCATTCATCCTACAGGCGGTGTAACTGCAATCGGAGCAAGGATGCCTCTGATCGCATACAACATCAACCTGGATACATCCAATGTAGAGATTGCTCAGAAGATTGCGGACAGGATCCGTCATATCAAAGGCGGTTTCCGTTACTGCAAAGCTATGGGCGTTATGCTGGAAGACAGAAACATCGCTCAGGTATCCATGAACCTGACAGATTATACAAAGACATCTGTATACACTGTATTTGAAACGGTACGTATGGAAGCAAGACGCTGGGGCGTAAACGTATTGGGAAGTGAAGTCGTAGGTCTGATCCCGCTTCAGGCAATTGTAGACTGCGCAGAATATTATCTGGGATTTGAAGGATTTGATTCCAAACAGGTTCTGGAGACAAGACTGTAAAAAACAATAATTTCAAAGAGGTAAAGGCAATGAAAAATATGACAATCGAACAATTCGCCATGCAGACAGCCTCTAATGAACCAGTACCAGGGGGCGGAAGTATTTCCGCCCTCGCTGGCGCTCTGGCGGCTGCTCTTACCGAGATGGTAGCAGGGCTTACGATCGGAAAGAAAAAATATGCAGAGGTGGAAGAAGAGATGAAAGAGGCAGTGGAGCCTATGCATAAAATCTGTGAACACCTTCTGGATGATATTAAAAGAGACAGCGAATCCTTTGACCAGTATATGCAGGCCCTGACACTTCCAAAGGAGACAGAGGAAGAGAAGGCAGCCCGCACAGAGGCAATGCAGAATGGATTAAAAGCAGCAGTGGCGGTTCCCTTATCTGTGGCAAAAGCAGCTTATGAGGTACTTCCTTATGCAGAGACCATGGTGGTAAAGGGCAATAAAACAGCAGTGACAGATGCTTTAGTAGCAACTATGATGGCACGTACCGCAGTGTTAGGCGCGCTCTTTAATGTAAAAATTAATCTGGAGTCTATTAAAGACGAAATCTTTGTGAAAGAAATCAGCGAAGAGGCGGCAGTTCTGGAGAAGAAGGCCATTGCCTATGAGCAGAAAATCCTGGCACAGGCCAATGTATCAAAAAGCGTTACAGAATAAAGGAGAAGTATCGTGAAGATTATTAAAAATGCGGTAGCTGGAACACTGGAATCCAGCGACCTGTTTATTCAGGTGGAGCCGGATGACGAGGAACTTCACCTGGAGATAGATTCTGTTGTGGCAAATCAGTATATGGATGCAATCCGTGCTGCTGTAATGAAGACACTGGAAGAATTTCATGTAACAACAGGAAAGATATTTATTAAAGATAAGGGTGCACTGGACTGTGTCATCTGTGCACGTATGGAAACTGCACTGAAAAGAGGGGGAGTGGAAGAGTCATGAGACGTACCATGTTGTTTTTGCCGGGAAACACTCCGAATATGCTGATCAACGGAGATACCCTGGGTGCGGATACGGTTATCTTTGATCTGGAGGATGCAGTATCTCCGGATGAAAAAGATGCAGCAAGGATTCTTGTGCGCAATACCCTGAAGTATCAGGCGTTTCCCAATTGTGAGATTGTAGTGAGAATTAATCCTACAGACACAGAATTCTGGAAAGAGGACTTAAAGGCAGTGATTCCCTTAAAGCCTGATGTGATCATGCCTACCAAGGTGAGCGGGGGAGATATGATCCGCCAGGTTTCTGCATATATGGCAGAAGTGGAAAAAGACAGCGGCATGGAAGAGGGAACAGTAAAAATACTTCCTCTGATCGAAACTGCCCTGGGGGTGGAGAAAGCCTTTGATATCGCCTCCTCAGATTCCAGAGTGATCGGTCTGTTTCTGGGCGGAGAGGATTTTACAGCGGATATGCACTGCAAACGTACCAAAGAAGGACAGGAGATCTTTTATGCAAGAACCCGTCTGGTGTGTGCGGCCAGGGCCTGCGGCATTGAGGCCTATGATACTCCTTTTACTGATGTGGAAGACATGGAAGGTCTGGAAAGGGATACAGAATTTGCCAAGAGCCTGGGCTTTGCGGGAAAAGCTGTTATTTCTCCAAGACATGTGGATATCGTAAATGCCGTATTTTCCCCCACAGAAAGTGAGATTGAATATGCCCATGATGTGATGGACGCTATCGAAGAGGGAAAACGCCAGGGTAAGGGAGTGATCTCTCTTAGAGGAAAGATGATCGATGCACCTATTGTAAAACGTGCCCAGCAGGTATTGGAAATGGAGAAAGCTATTTACGGAGGTGCATGCAGATGAGTAAATTAGTTGCTTCTGTCAGAGAAGCTATTGAGAAAACAGGATTAAAGGACGGCATGACAATCTCTTTTCATCACCATATGCGAAATGGAGATTATGTGCTGAACATGGTCCTTGCGGAAGCAGCGGCTATGGGGATCAAAGATCTCACAGTCAATGCCAGCTCTATTTTTGACATTCATGAGCCTCTGATCGAACATATCAGAAATAAGGTTGTCACAGGGATTGAGTGCAACTATATGGGCGGAAGAGTGGGAAAAGCGATCTCAGAAGGCATCCTGGAAAAACCTGTGATCTTCAGAACTCACGGAGGACGTGCCGGGGATATGGAGAATGGATCATCCAAGATTGATATTGCATTTCTCGCCGCACCCTGCGCAGACAATATGGGAAACTGCAGCGGCAAATACGGACCTTCCGCGTGCGGTTCTCTGGGATATGCCTTTTCTGATGCCATGCATGCGGCAAAGACTGTGGTGATCACGGATAATCTGGTGCCTTATCCGCTGAAAGATACTTCTATCGACGAAGGATATGTGGATTATGTAGTGGAAGTACCTCAGATCGGAGATCCTGCGAAGATCGTTTCGGGAACTACCAAGATCACCAGAGATCCGGTGGGACTTCGGATTGCGTCTCTTGCAGCGCAGGTGGTAAAACATTCCGGGTACTTAAAAGACGGATTTTCCTTCCAGACAGGTGCGGGAGGCGCATCTCTTGCAGTTGCCAAATATGTGGAAGAGATGATGAAAAAAGAAAACATCAAGGGAAGCTTCTGCATGGGCGGTATTACCGGCTATATGGTGGATATGGCAAACAAAGGATTTTTTGAAACAATTTTAGATGTACAGTGTTTTGATCTCAAGGCAATCGAATCTATTAGGGAAAATCCAAAGCACCAGGAAATCTCAGCCATGCGATATGCTTCTCCTGCGGCAAAGAGTGCGGCGGTGGACAGCCTGGATGTGGTGATTTTAGGAGCCACACAGGTAGATGTGGATTTTAATGTTAATGTACATACGGATTCTAACGGATATATCATGGGAGGCTCCGGCGGTCACAGCGATACTGCAGCCGGGTCCAAGCTTGCGATTATCGTGGCTCCCCTGATTCGTGCAAGACTGCCTCTGATCGTGGACCGGGTTCTGTGCAAATCAACACCTGGGGAGACTGTGGATGTGGTAGTTACCCAGAGAGGCATCGCGGTCAATCCAAGACAAAAAGAGTTAAAAGAAAAACTGATAAAAGCAGGGCTTCCGGTAAAGGATATTGAAGAACTGAAACAGATTGCGGAAGAAATTTCAGGAGTTCCCAGAACCGTAGAAATGGGAGATAAGACAGTGGCAAAAGTATTATACAGAGACGGAACACTCCTGGATGTTATAAAAAATGTAAAGACCATTTAATCAGACAGGGAAGGGAGAGGTTTTACAGTGGACAAGAAAAAGTTAGTCATCGGTGTCATCGGCGCCGATGTGCATGCGGTGGGAATCAGTATTCTCCAGCATGCATTTGAAGATGCAGGTTTCGATGTGACGAACCTGGGGGTTATGGTTTCACAGGAAGAATATATTTCTGCAGCGATTGAGACAGGTGCGGATGCTATTTTAGTTTCTTCCCTCTATGGACATGGAGAACTGGACTGCCGGGGACTGAGGGATAAATGTGATGAAGCCGGATTAAAAGGGATCCTTTTATATGTAGGCGGAAACATTGTTGTAGGAAAGCAGCCTTTTGACGAAGTAGAAAAGCGTTTTAAAGCAATGGGATTCAACAGAGTATTCGGACCAGGAACTGCTCCGGAAACTACAATTGCAGCCCTGTACGAAGATTTCGGCATCAAGGCTTCTGAAAAGGAATAGCAGCGAGGCGGTGAAAAGATGAAACCGGTTTTATTAGTGGATTTTGGAAGCACCAATACCAAGGTGACTGCTGTGGATGTGGAGAACTGTCAGATTCTGGGCACAGCGGCAGCCTATACTACAGTAGAGACAGATATTAATGAAGGGCTTCACAATGCACTGGAAATTATGGAGAAAACTACGGGGCACCTGGAGTTTGAAGAACGTTATGCATGTTCCAGCGCTGCCGGAGGACTGAAAATGATTTCCATAGGACTGGTGCCTGAGCTGACAGCGCAGGCTTCCAGGGAAGCGTCTCTGGGGGCAGGAGCAAAGGTATGGAAAACTTACTCCTTTAATCTCACAAAAGGAGATATGAAGGAAATAGAAGAATACCATCCAGATATTATTCTCCTTACAGGGGGAACAGACGGAGGAAATTCGGAATGTATTCTGTACAATGCCGAAATGCTGTCACAATTAAGTTATGACTGCCCCATTGTGATCGCGGGAAACCGCTGTGCAGCAGATGAATGCGCGGAAATTTTAAAAGACAGGAGCATCAGTATCTGCGAAAATGTGATGCCCAGGCTTGGGGAGCTGAATATTGAGCCTACACAGAAGCAGATCCGTGAAATCTTTTTAAAAAGGATTGTACAGGGAAAAGGGCTGTCAGAAGCATCCGATCTGGTGTCGGGAATTATCATGCCCACTCCCTCTGCCATGCTTACAGCAATGGAATTGTTGTCTGACGGCTGGGAAGACCACCGCGGGATCGGAGAGCTGGTAGGTGTGGACCTGGGAGGCGCTACCACAGATGTATACTCTATTGCGGAAGGAAATCCGGCAAATATGGCTACGGTCATGAAAGGAATCCAGGAACCCTACGCCAAGAGAAGTGTGGAGGGAGATATCGGAATGCGCTACAGTGTCCAGGGAATTCTGGAGGCGGCTGGAGACAGGAAGATCGCAAAACTGTCAGGGCTGAATCGTCAGAAGATACCTCAATTGGTAGAATATCTCGCATCACATACAGATTACATACCCGACAATGAAGAGATGGAGAAGCTGGACTTTGCACTTGCCTGTGCGGCAGTAGAGACGGCCGTTGCCCGCCACGCGGGTTCGCTGGAACAGGTCTACACTCCCTGCGGGCTTACTTATCTGCAGAGCGGAAAAGATCTGCGCCGTGTGAAATATGTGGTAGTCACGGGCGGCGCTTTGATTCATGCTAAACATACAGAAGAGATTGCTTCTCACGCACTTTTTGATGAGAGTGCACCCGGTTCTCTGCGGCCGGAGAATGCTGAGATTCTGATAGACAGGAAATATATTCTGGCAGCAATGGGACTGCTTTCCCAGCACTATCCCGCAGCTGCGCTGGAAATTATGAAGAAGGAGATTGCTTATTATGGACATAAGGAATAAAAAATTATCGGACGATGAGTTTTATGGTATCCGAAAAGAGATTCTGGGACAGTGGCCAACAGGAAAAGACGTTGATTTTGATGAATCTGTTGAATACCACAAAAACATGCCGGAGAGCAAGAGTTTTTCCAGAAAGCTGTCCGCAGCGAAAAAAGAGAGAAGAACTCTGATTCAGCCCAGAGCCGGTGTAGCTTTAATTGATGAACATATCAAACTGCTTCAGTATCTGCAGGATAAAGGGGAGGCTGATCTGCTTCCTACCACCATTGATTCTTATACCCGTCAGAACCGCTATGAGGAAGCAGAGGTAGGAATCAAGGAATCCATCCATACGCAGAAATCCATGCTGAACGGTTTTCCAGCTGTCAACCATGGCGTTTATGGCTGCCGTCAGATCATCGAGAATCTGGATACGCCGGTGCAGGTGCGCCATGGTACACCGGATGCGAGACTTCTGACCGAGATCTGTTATGCAGGTGGATTTACCAGCTATGAAGGAGGCGGTATCTCCTATAATATTCCATACGCAAAGGATGTTCCTCTGGAGAGGACAATTTATGACTGGCAGTATGTAGACCGCCTGACCGGCATCTATGAAGAAGCGGGAGTTTCCATCAACCGTGAGCCATACGGACCTCTGACAGGAACTTTGGTTCCCCCGTCCATGTCTAACGCAGTTGCTATTATAGAAGCACTTCTGGCAGCAGAACAGGGTGTGAAAAATGTAACTGTAGGTTACGGACAGTGCGGAAACCTGGTACAGGATGTAGCGGCCCTGCGTGTTCTGGAAGAACTGACAGAAGAATATCTGAATACCTATGGCTATGATGATGTGACAGTTACAACAGTCCTTCACCAGTGGATGGGCGGATTCCCGCAGGATGAGGCAAAGGCATTTGCTGTTATTTCCTGGGGAAGTTCTGTGGCAGCACTGGCAAAGGCTACAAAAGTTATTGTAAAAACACCTCATGAGGCTATCGGCGTTCCTACTATGGAAGCAAATGCTCAGGGACTCCGCTGTACCAAGCAGGCGATTTCCCTGCTGGCTGATCAGGAGCTGAAGAGCTCTGCACTTGAACTGGAGAAAGCCATTATAACAGGAGAAACACGTGCCATTGTGGATAAAACTTTTGAGCTTGGTATGGGAGACCTGGCAATAGGAGTTATCCGTGCTGTAAAAGCGGGTGTGATCGATATTCCGTTTGCTCCAAGCCGCTATAATTTTGGAAAAATGCTTCCGGCACGTGATTTTGAAGGTGCTGTAAGATATCTGAATCCTGCTCATGTGCCTCTTCCAAGAGAACTGGCTGATTATAACCTGGGTAAGATTGAACACAGAGCAAAGATGGAGAAGAGAAAAGCATCCTTCCAGATGGTTATTGATGATGTTTATGCTATCAGCAAAGGAAGACTGGTAGGAAAGCCTAAGTAATAGGTGGGCGGCTGGTCCGCTGGAATTCAGGTATTGGATAAAGATATAATATGCACAGACAGAAGGCAGCAGGCAGGAAAAAATCCTGCAGGCATGCCGGAAGATGTGGGAATGGAAATAGGAGAAGTGTGTTATGAAGATTGTAGATGTGGTTTGTTCTAAGGCTAGGACAGGATTTTTCTTTGATGATCAGAGAGCGATTAAGAAAGGGGCCGTGGCTGACGGAGCAGCTTATTTTGGGGATACAGTTACCCCGGGATTTAAGTCTGTAAGACAGGCCGGGGAAGCGATTTCTGTAATGCTGATCCTGGAAGACGGACAGATTGCATGGGGAGACTGTGCAGCTGTGCAGTATTCAGGAGCAGGCGGAAGAGATCCTCTGTTTCTGGCTGAGGATTTTATTCCCATTATTGAAAAATATATTAAACCGGAACTGGTAGGAAAAGAAGCAGACAGCTTTAAGGGACTGTGCGAGATGATCGAAAGTATTCAGGTAGACGGAAAAAGACTGCATACAGCAATCCGCTACGGAGTGAGCCAGGCAATTCTGGACGCAGTGGCAAAATCCAGCAAGAGACTGATGTGTGAAGTGGTTGCGGATGAATATGGAACTACAGTATCTGAAGAACCGATTCCTGTTTTTACACAGTCCGGAGACAGCAGATATGACAATGCAGACAAGATGATCTTAAAAGGCGCTGCTGTTATGCCTCACGCTTTGATCAATAATGTGAAGACTAAACTGGGAGAGCATGGAGAAATCCTCAAAGAATATGTGGGATGGCTGAGAGACCGTGTGCTGAAGCTGCGCCATGATGAGAACTATATGCCTGTTTTCCACATTGATGTGTATGGTACTATCGGTGCCATCTTCGGTGTAGATAATTACCCGGCAATGGCTGATTATCTGGCTGAGCTGGAGGAGGCTGCGAAACCTTTCCATTTAAGGATTGAAGGTCCTATGGATGCAGAGGAGAGAGAAAAACAGATGCTCTGCTTAAAGGGACTGAGAGAAGAAGTGGACAGAAGAGGCATCAATGTAGAACTGGTTGCCGATGAATGGTGCAACACTCTGGAAGATGTAAAATATTTTGCAGACAACAAAGCAGGCCATATGGCACAGATCAAAACACCGGATCTGGGCGGCATCAATAATATTGTAGAAGCTGTTCTGTACTGTAAAGAAAAAGGATTCGGAGCTTACCAGGGCGGTACCTGCAATGAGACAGACCGCTCCGCGCAGGTTTGTGTCAACTGTGCTATGGCAACAAAACCGGACCAGATTCTGGCAAAACCCGGTATGGGTGTTGACGAAGGTTATATGATTGTTTACAATGAAATGGAAAGAATCCTTGCCTTAAGAAAAGCGAGAAAGAACTAATTCTTTTGTAAAATGGATACTGGATAACAGGAGGGCTGTAAAGTCCTCCCATTGGAAACTGGCTGGGCTGTGAAAAACAGCCCGGCTGTTCTGGTATATTGAGCAATCTGTATTGAAGCGATACAGAGAGTCCGGTGTACCGGCAGAGGGAAAAAGTATGGCATATTCAAAGCAAATGCAGGACAGTAACCTGTACAGTTTTTATTTTGCACCCAGAGGAAACCGCCGTATGGCGGATCTGGGCATGCAGCTGAGTCAGATGTATTTAAGTCCGTTTGACCATATCGTAGGGATCATCGGGGATGCGGGAGCAGGGAAGAGCCTGCTTATTAAAGGGATGTTTCCCGGTGTGGATCTGACCAATGATGACGAAGGTGTGAATATACGTCCCCTTCCTCTTTTGCACGAGGATATGACGGATCCGTTTTCTCCCCATACCTATCATTTGGATATTCGATTTGAGTCGGCTTTTACCCAGATGCATGTGCTGGCGGAAGCAATTCTCGAAGCTGCGAATAATGGGAAAATGGTGATCGTGGAGCATTTTGAACTGATATATCCGTTTTTAAACAGGAATGCAGATTTGTTGGTGGGAATTGGCGAGGAGATTATTATCACCAGACCAAATATGTTTGGTCCTCTTCCTGAGAACATTGCCAGAATTGTGCATAAATCGGTAAAATATAGGAAGATGGCACATACGCTGGAAGACCTGTGTGTTTATTTTATGGGGGATGGCTATGCTCAGGACGGACCCCGTTCAGATGTGCGCCATGGTTTTGTGCTGGAGTTTGAGGAAAAACCGGATGTGGATCTGTATGAATTGGAAAAAAAGGTAAAAGATGCGGTAAAACAGGATCTGCCGGTTTCTTACTATGATGAGACTCATGTGCAGATTGGAGATTATATCCTGGAATGTCTGGGACCCCGCATGCACATTTCCAGCACGGGAAAGATTGAAGACTTTACTTTGGTGAAAAATTATCCCCAGGATCCCAGAAATGGCTATTATATGCTGATCGGAATACTGGGAAAACATGGATCATACGATCTGAAAGACTTTAACAGAATCGATCTAAGCAAGGGGCTGCACAGGAAGCTGTAGAAAAATTCCGGGAGAAAAGTGCAGGACTGGTTTATAAGAAAGAGCAGAAATTGGAGGAATAAGACATGGTTCGCAGTGTAAATGTAGAACTTCTTACAGAAAATATCAGGGAAATGTGTATCCAGGCAAACCATTTCCTTGCCCCTGATATGGACAGGGCCATGAGGGAAGCCCATGAAAAGGAGACAAGGCCTCTGGCAAAGCAGATCCTGGGGCAGCTTCTGGAAAATCTGGAAATTGCCGGAGAAGATATGATCCCGATCTGTCAGGATACAGGAATGGCAGTCGTATTTCTGAAAGTGGGACAGGATGTACATTTTGAAGGCGGAAGTGTGGAAGACGCAGTTAATGAAGGCGTGCGCCGGGGATATGAAGAAGGATATTTAAGAAAGTCTGTAGTGGGAGATCCGCTGCTGAGAGTAAATACGAAGGATAATACTCCGGCAATCATTCACTATGAGATCGTGCCGGGCGATAAGGTAGAGATCCTGGTGGCACCCAAGGGATTTGGCAGTGAAAATATGAGCAAGATTTATATGCTGAAGCCTGCAGACGGTGTGGAAGGTGTAAAAGAAGCTATTATCAACACAGTCAGAGAAGCAGGACCAAATGCATGTCCTCCGGTAGTTGTTGGTGTAGGAATCGGCGGTACTTTTGAGAAAGCTGCCATTTTGGCGAAGAAAGCTCTCACAAGGGAGATCGGCATTCATTCAGAACTTCCTCACATCAGAGAACTGGAAGAAGAACTTCTGGCAAAGGTCAATGAGATCGGTCTGGGACCGGCAGGACTGGGCGGAGACACAACCGCTTTGGCTGTGAATATCAATACCTATGCAACGCATATCGCAGGGCTTCCCGTGGCAGTAAATATCTGCTGCCATGTAAACCGTCACATCGCCAGAACTATATAGTACACAGGAGGAAGAAAAATGGACAGACATATCAAAGCACCTCTGGACAGGGAAGAAGTAAAAACTCTTCATGCCGGAGACTATGTTTATATTACAGGAACCATTTATACGGCAAGAGACGCGGCTCATCTGCGGATGTCCCAGGCACTTGACCGGGGAGAAAAACTTCCCATTGAACTGGACAGAAATGTGATTTATTATATGGGGCCTACTCCTGCGCGAGAAGGGCGTCCCATCGGTTCCGCAGGTCCTACCACTGCAAGCCGTATGGATAAATATGCGCCAAGGCTGCTGGATCTGGGACTTACAGGGATGATCGGGAAAGGAAAGAGAAAACCGGAAGTGACTGAGGCGATCGTAAGAAACGGTGCAGTATTTTTTGCAGCTGTAGGAGGCGCGGGAGCGCTGCTTTCCAAGTGTATCAAGAAGGCAGAAGTCATTGCCTATGATGATCTGGGTACAGAAGCCATCAGAAAACTGGAAGTTGAAGATTTTCCTGTGATCGTGGTGATCGACTCCCAGGGAAGAAATCTGTATGAAGAAGTGTGTAAGTAAATAGTTAGGGAATGTATAAAGCAGAGCCGGGAGATTCTGACGATCGCAGAATCTTCCGGCTTTCTTCTGTTATCTATTGTGAACAATCCTGCCTTATGGTATCCTGAAACAGAAATAAGAGCAGAAGAGAGGAGAAAGCTTCTATGAAACGAAGAAACGCAGCCGTTTATCTTGGCGTGCTTCTCATTACCTGTGCCATTCTTTTTGGGGTTTCTGCCGCGAAAAAATATTTTTCCGGCGATGAAGGAGAAACCCGGGAAAATGAGGTGAGAGGAGATTTTGCTGTGAAAGCGGTTTACCTTACAGATGGGGAAGAAAACAGCATTTTTGTGGATCTGACTACAGAATCCCCTTTTTATGGAAGGATTCCTGAGAAGGAACTGTACAGCGAGGAAGAGGAAAACATCGGTGAAGAGGATCTGAACTGCGGTGATGTGGTGAATATCTGGGGAAATGGTATTATTGCGCAGTCTTACCCGGCACAGTACAATGGAATAACGAAAATTCAGAGGGTGGAACAGAAAAACCAGGAGTACCTTGATAAATACGGGCATTATATGGAAGAGTTTTTTGTAAAAGAAGATGTGTCTCAAGTGCCGTTTCTGGATCTGTGCTATACGCAGACAGACGCCATTATTACAGCTTCGGTCACAGAGTATGGAGGCTATACCTGGACTTATGAAAATGAGCAGGGGGAGACAGTCACTGAGACAGCTGATTCAGCCCATATTCTTCATTGGGAAGACATTACAGAGATTACAACGGAAGGTCCTGCGGAAATAGGGTTTCAGTTTTCTTCGGAACCGGAAAAAGTAGAAGTGTTCCGATGGACAAAGGAGCAGAAGACAGAAGCCATGAAAAACCTTGATACGGCACAGATACCGGAAGGTGAAGCCGTGGAAGTGTCTGAAGACAGGAAGGGAAGACCGGCTGTGACTGCGGAGCCGGGATATGTATATCTGGTGAAAGGATACTGGGAGAGCGGCGAAGCAGAATATGGTTTTTTGACACTAGAGCGTGAAAAGATAGAGTAATATCAGGATAAAAGACAGGAAACGGGCAGTGCTTTGGGAGACAGGCACTGCAAAGAAAAAGAGAGAAGGTTATAGAATGAAAAGCAATGAAGAAATCTTACAGGAAGCACAGAAAGCAGGGTTTGACAATTATAAGCTCATAGAGGCTTCCAGGCTCCATTTCTGCAGGGATTTCCGTAAATACTGTGAAGTAAATTACTGTGGGAATTATGGGAAAAATTATTCCTGTCCGCCTGGCTGCGGAACACCTGAGGAGATGGAAGAAAGGACCAGGAAATTTGATACAGTGCTGGTGCTGCAGACTATTACACCGGTGCAGGATATAACGGACGGGGAAGAGACAAAAAAGATAAAACTGCGGCATAACGAGATGACCTGGAATCTGATAGAAAAAATCGGCGGGGAAATCGGTGAGTATCTTCCTGCCATGGCAGGTCCCTGCGGACTGTGCACACCCTGTGCCATGGCAGAAGATATGGAATGCCGTTTCCCTGAAAAGAAAGCTTCCTGTCTGTCTGCCTACTGTATTAAGGTGGATGCCCTTGCAGAGGAATGTAAAATACCTTACTGGTGTGAGGATAAGGTAGCGTTCTTCAGTTTGCTTTTTCTGAAAAAGACTGTTCAGTAAAATCCAGAAGACACTGCAAAATTTTTCTGACAGAAAGATAGATGGGAAAAACAAATAAGATAAGGACAAAAGAAGAAATTAGGTGTATACTATATATAGCAAACAAATCAACAGGAGAACCAAAATGGAAAATACAAAATTAGAGATTATCAAAAAAATACAGACACTGCCGGAGGTTTTTACGATTCTTTCCAGAGCTACCAGACAGCCTTTTGTCATTTGTGATTCGGATTCATTTAATGACCAGGTATGGATTTTCGAAGAGAAAGAAGCAATGGAGGAGAAGACAAGGCCTCTTGCTGAAAAGAAAAACCCTATCGCTGCCATTAAAATAGAGAATAAAAGCTATTTAAGTTTCTATACTACTTTGTATACCCTGGGTGTCAATTCCGTAGTGTTTTATCCAAAGGGAGAAAACATGGTAGAACTGGATCTGGAAGAGATTGTGAAAAAGCCTGATTTCTCTAAACTTCCGGAGGAAAAGAGACCTCTTATGAATCCTCAGCTCCAGCTTTGCGGAATATATTTTATGCAGGAATTCCGCAGAGGCGGTAAGATTGAAGAAAAAGAAAATCTGGTGGAGCTTGAAGAAGAGCTTGCCGCAAATCTGGTAAAGAGCAAGTTCCTTCTGGCTGTTCAGAAAAAAGAAGAAAACGACCCGGAAAATAAAAATGTCCAGGTCCCCTACATTAAAAATAAAGAGGGTGATGTGTTCCAGCCGGTATTTACGGATCCGGAGGAATTCAGGAAATTCAACAGAGAAAATAAACTGCAGGCACTGCTTGTAAGCTTTGATAATCTGGAAAAACTGATGATTCCCGCGGCAAAGGGAATTGTAGTCAATCCCCAGGGATTTAACCTGATTGTGCCGAAAGATAATCTGAAAAACCTGAAGAAGAGGTTTGAGCCTGTACAGGGATAACAGATACCATATGGGGAAAGGAGATGCAGTTATGAAAATTGACATGCATTGCCACACAAAGGAGGGCTCATTAGACGGAAAAGTGCCCATTGAAGAGTATATCCGGGTTCTAAGGGAGAAGGGATTCGGAGGAATGCTGGTGACGGATCATGATTCGTACGGGGGATATCGCCAGTGGAAAAAAAATATTAAAGGAAAAAAATACCAGGATTTTCTGGTGCTCAAAGGTGTGGAGTATGATACGCTGGATGCGGGGCATATCATTGTTATCATGCCGGAAAATATTAAACTGCGGCTTTTGGAGCTGAGAGGGATTCCGGTACAGATGCTGATCCCCATAGTGCATAACTATGGAGGGATTCTGGGCCCTGCCCATCCCTGCGGGGAAAAGTTCATGAGTTTTATGAATGCCAAAGCATATAAGAGAAATCCCGATATTTTGAAAGAATTTGATTTTATGGAGACTTTCAATGCCTGTGAGCCTCAGGAAGTCAATGACCGTGCCCGTGCCGTGGCAGAAAGATATGGCATTCCGGGGACAGGAGGCAGTGATGCCCACAAAGAGGACTGCATCGGCCTTGCCTATACGGAAATCCCGGATGATGTGACCTGTGAGTCCGATCTGATCACTCATATCATGAGGGGGACAAAATTTGACTGCGGAGGAAGTATCTATACCAACACGACAAAAGAGAAGATCGGAAAGGCAAAGACGCTTCTGTCCCATTCTTTTTGGATTTACAATAAGGTAGGCGGCTGGAGCAAGGCAGTAAAAAGAAGCAATAAACTGAAAACAGGCTACGTGGAAAGAGTCGAGGTTAAAAAGGAAAAGAAGAATGAGTAAAAGAGTAATAAATGCAGCCCTTCTGGGCCTTGGAACCGTGGGAACAGGTGTTTATAAAGTTCTGAAACTGCAGAAGGGAGAGATGGAGCAGAAAATAGGTGCTGTGGTGGAGATTAAAAAGATCCTGGTGCGGAACCTGAAAAAAGCAGCAGCGAAAATCCAGGAGCCGGAACTTCT
>CALWHD010000184.1 GCA_944380235.1 uncultured Blautia sp. | reverse complement strand
TATTATACAGGTTTAATTCCTGTATCATCTTTTTTAATTCTACACCTTTCATGTCTCTCTCTCCTTCAGTTTATCTTAAAAATCTATCCCTATTTTATCATATGGTATGCACAAGTTCAACAATCCTATGGAAGTTTAGCTTTCCCCCTGATGAAAAAAAACATACACTTTTCTGGCTGCTTTTTCATTCATAGAATATATGGCGGAAAGTTCTTCCACAGAAGCTTCCCGAATCCCTTCAAGGCCTTTAAAATGCTTCATAAGAGCTTTTCTTCTGGCAGGACCTACGCCCGGAATATCCTCCAGCATGGAATGGACCTGTCCTTTGCTCCTCAGAGAACGGTGATATTCTATGGCGAATCTGTGTGCCTCGTCCTGAATCCTGGTAATCAGCTTAAATCCTTCACTGTCTTTATCAATGGGAATTTCCTCATTGTTATAATACAGCCCTCGTGTTCTATGCCGGTCATCTTTGACCATTCCACATACAGGGATATGAAGGTCCAGCTTTTCTAAAACATCCAAAGCGATGTTTACCTGGCCTTTTCCTCCATCCATCATGAGAAGATCCGGAAATTTTGTAAAGCTTCCGTAGGCATCCTCCAGGTTCTCTGCCCTGCGCTCCTCCTGCTCATCCAGGCCATGAACAAATCTTCTGGTAAGGACCTCTTCCATACTGGCGTAATCGTTTGCACCTTTCACCCACTTGATCTTAAATTTCCGGTAATCGCTTTTCTTTGGCTTTCCCTTCTCATAGACCACCATTGAGCCTACAGACTGAAATCCGCTGATATTGGAAATATCAAAAGCCTCGATCCGGTTTACTTCCGGAATCCCCAAAAGTGCGGCAATCTCTTTCACTGCGCCGATGGTACGTCCTTCCTCCCGCTTGATCCTCTCTTTATCTCTTTGAAGGACCATCTGTGCATTCTGATAGGCCAGCTCCACCAGCTTCTCCTTTGTGCCTTTTTTAGGAACCGTAATCCGCACTTTCTGTCCCTTTTTCTTTTCCAGCCACTGAGCAACCAGCTCCATATCTTCCACTTCTTCCTGAAGCATGATCTCCTTGGGAATAAAGGGCGTTCCTGCATAAAACTGCTTCAAAAAACTGGAAAGCACCCCTTTTCTGTCATCACCTGGGGCAGTCTTCATATAAAAATGATCCCGTCCGATCAGCTTTCCGTCCCTCATAAAGAACACCTGGGTCACTGCATCTTCCCCTTCCATAGCCGCCGCTATGATATCCTTATCCTCTTTGTGCTGATCTGTGATCTTCTGCCGCTCTCCGATCTTTTCTACACTCTGGATCAGATCCCGGTACTGGGCCGCTTCCTCAAAATCCAGCTTTTCTGAAGCCTGAAACATCTTTTCTTCCAGTTCTTTCAGGATTTCCTTATGATTTCCATTCAAAAAATCTAAAAGCCCCTCCACCTGTCTTTTATAATCTTCCTTGGAAATATAACCTTGGCATGGAGCGTTGCACTGCTTTATATGGTAGTACAGACAGGGACGCTCTTTGCCGATATCCCTGGGCAGGCTGCGGTTACAGGAGCGGAGATGATACAGCTTTCTGGTAAGCTCGATCACATCCTTAACTGCCGTGCTGCTGGTATAGGGGCCGAAATATCTGGACTTATCCTTTTTCATTTTTCTGGCCATCATGATCCTGGGAAAGTCTTCCCCCACCGTTACCTTTATAAAAGGATAATTTTTATCATCCTTCAGCATGGTGTTGTATTTTGGCCGGTGCTCCTTGATCAGATTGGACTCCAGCACCAGAGCCTCCAGTTCCGAGTCTGTGATGATATATTCAAATCTGGCAATCTGTTCCACCATCTGTTCCTTTTTGATCCCCAGATTCCGGCTCTTCTGAAAATACTGACGCACCCTGTTTTTCAGGCTGATTGCCTTCCCCACGTAGATAATGGCGTCTTGGTCATCGTGCATGATATAAACCCCCGGGCAGGCCGGAAGTTTCTTCAACTCTTCTTCTATATCAAACATGGTTTTCCGCCTTTCCATCATGATAAAAAAGGAACTGCCGCATTAAACATCTCCACATATCCTTTAATACAGCAGTTCCTGACTCCTATTCTGTTTTACGCCGGATTCTCCAAAACCGGCTGTGTTTCCCCCGGAAGCTCTTCCGGAGCATTCTTCTGACCTTCTTCTGGATTCTTTTCGCTGATTCTCTGCTTTGAATCTGGCTCGGTTACTCCCCGGGCCTCATGGAAGATCTTCATGAATTCTTTTCCGGTAATGGTTTCCTTTTCGATCAGAAATGCAGCGATCTTATCCATTACATCTCTGTTTTCACTGAGAAGACGTTTGGCTTCATCATAAGATTTTTTCAAAAGTTTCATGACCTCATGATCGATCTCCGTAGCGGTGGAATCACCACAGTTTAGCATAGCCCTGCCATCTAGATACTGGCTCTGAGTCTCCGCCAGTCCCATAAGACCGAAACGGTCAGACATACCGTACTGAGTGATCATGGCTCTGGCTACCTTTGTTGCCTGTTCGATATCATTTGCAGCTCCAGTGGTCACTGTATCAAAGACGATCTCCTCCGCTGCCCGGCCGCCCAGATAGCCTACCAGCATGGCCTCCAGTTCTTTCTTCGTGTTCAGATATTTTTCTTCTTCCGGCACATGCATAACATAACCCAAAGCACCCATAGTCCTTGGTACAATGGTGATCTTTTGTACCGGTTCGGAATCCTTCTGAAGAGCACTGACCAATGCATGTCCTACCTCATGGTAGGAAACGATCTTTCTCTCTTCCGGGCTTAAGATACGGTCTTTTTTCTCTTTTCCGACCAGAACCACTTCCACTGCTTCCAGCAGATCTTTCTGGGAAACTGCCTTCCGCCCGTGCTTTACTGCCAGGATAGCGGCTTCATTGATCATGTTGGCCAGATCTGATCCTACCGCTCCTGAAGTAGCCAGAGCAATGGCATCTAAGTCTACCGTTTCATCCAAAGATACGTTTTTGGCGTGGACTTTGAGAATGCTCACACGGCCTTTCAGATCCGGGCGGTCTACAATGATCCGCCGGTCAAAGCGTCCCGGTCGAAGGAGAGCCGGATCCAGTACTTCCGGACGGTTGGTAGCTGCCAGGATCAGCAGACCCTTGGATGTGTCGAATCCGTCCATCTCCGCCAGAAGCTGGTTCAAGGTCTGTTCCCTCTCATCATTTCCTCCATAGCGGGAATCACGGGTTTTTCCGATAGCGTCTACCTCATCAATAAAAATAATACATGGTGCGTTTTTCTTTGCCTCTTCAAACAGATCTCTTACACGGGAAGCACCTACACCTACAAACATCTCCACGAAATCTGATCCGGACAGAGAAAAAAAGGGCACATGCGCTTCTCCTGCTACTGCCTTTGCCAAAAGGGTCTTGCCGGTTCCCGGAGGGCCTACCAGAAGTGCGCCTTTGGGGAGCTTTGCACCGATAGCCGCATATTTTCCAGGATTATGGAGGAAGTCCACTACCTCCTGGAGAGATTCCTTGGCTTCATCCTCACCGGCCACATCTTTAAAAGTAACGCCTGTTTCTTTCTGGACATAAGCTTTCGCTTTGCTCTTGCCTACACCTCCCATCATACCTCCATTTTTGTTCATACGGCGGAACAGCCAGCTCAGCAGCCCTACCATAATCAGCACAGGAAGTACAATACTCAACAGGCTATAGATAATGCTGGCGGTCATATCCGGCTGTTCTTTAGAATAATCATCTACGCCGGCTTCTTCCAGACGCTGGGTCAGCTCGCTCTCATCTTCCATCAAAGTGGTATAGATCTCCGTTGTGCCTGTCATGGAGTT
>CALWHD010000183.1 GCA_944380235.1 uncultured Blautia sp. | reverse complement strand
GCATCCGGAGTAATTCCAGTCTCTTTTTTGAACTGTTTTCCGAAGGTAAAATAATCCGGATAGCCAAGCAGCTCTGAAATTTCTGCAAGGGACAGACCGGAACCTGTTAACAGCCTCATAGCTTCATTCATCCGGGTTCGGATCCCGTACTGACCGGGTGAGAGTCCCGTAAAAGACCGGAAGTGTTTGCGAAAAGTCTCATAACCCAGATTCAGTTCTTCTGCCAGCTTTTGACCGGAAATTCTTCCTTGGCTTTCCATGAGCCTGCGGCAGGCTTTTTCCATAAGCCCTTCCTCACCGCCTTCTCTTACACAGCCAGAAGTAATCCGGCAAAGCAGCTCCTGTGCCTGAAAGTACAGACTGGGCAGCTCATTTTCCCCGGCCTTCTCCATTTTGTACAGAAAATTTTCCAGTTCCGGCAAAAGATCATCCATCTGTCTGCAGTAAAGAACAGGATCTTTTGACATAAGTCCTATGTCCGCCAGATTCTCATAGGTTCTGGCGCTGATGCAGATGAAAAATTCCATCCACCCTTTCCCCGGTGTTACAATCGTTGAGTGGCACCTCCCGGGAATTCTCTGCACAAAACAGCCTTTGAAAATAGGAATTCTTCTTTCGTCCTCATCCCTGTATTCTCCCTCTCCATCCAGCAAAAGCAGCCCGCCGTAATAATGAAACACCTGATTGATATTGCTGCCGCTTTCATCCGGCTTATACATATAGCCGCAGGAAAAACGCCCTGCGATCTGGCTGCTCCCCACTGCCTTATAACACGTTCTTGTTTTTTTTGCTATTTTACTTTGAACCATTTTTGACATATTTATTTTCCCAGCCATGCTATTTTTCTTTTCCGTTCTTTTATTTATAATAAAAGCAATTTGGAATCTACAGACGATACCTGCGGATTGCTCCGCGCCCCGTGCTTCCGGAACCATGGTATCGTTTGTATTATATCATTTTTGAGTTTGTTTAGGAGGATAATTATGACTGAAAGAGAGAACTTTTTTTCCATTATCAGAAGAACTGGGTACGAACGGATTCCTGTTATGTACAATTTCTGTCCTTACCTTGAGCAGAGTTGTTCTGCAAAGGTGGAGCAGCTGTTAAAAGAAACTGGATTCACACCTTCTCCCATGATCAATGCAGAAGGAATCCCTGTAAAGAATCCGGATACTTCCCGTTTTCTTCCCTACTATGACAGCTTAAAAGAAGGAAGCACGATTGATGAATTTGGAATTGCCTACGAGCCGGGAAGTGCTGCTGCCATGCATATGACTCATATGCGTCATCCTCTGGAAAACGCAGAAACTGTGGAGGAAATTATGGCATATCCTTTTCCTGAATTTGAGGCTTCCGAGGAGCTTGTCAAAGAAAAGAGAGCCTATAACGAGTCTCTGAAGGCTCAGGATAAAGTTATCTGCGGAAATATGCAGTGCACCATCTGGGAGACCTCCTGGTATCTGCGGGGCATGGAAAACCTGATGATGGATATGATGTCCGAGGAACCCTCCGCCGAATATCTTCTGGATAAAATTACAGACCTTGCGATCCAGAGAGCGGAATATTTTATACGCACAGGTGCGGACGTTTTGTATTTCGGCGATGACGTCGGCATGCAGAGAACCATTATAATGAGTGAACAGCTTTACTGCACATGGCTGAAGCCCAGGCTGAAAAAAGTGGTGGATGCCGCCCATGCTTTAAAAGAGGACATTATTATATTCTATCATTCCTGCGGTTTTGTGGAACCCTTTATTCCTCATCTCATTGATGTGGGAATTGATGTTTTAAATCCTGTTCAGCCGGAATGTATGGATTTCGAGCAGATTCACGCAGCTTACGGAGACCGTATTTCTTTCCACGGTACAATCGGCACACAGACTACCATGCCGTTTGGTACACCGGAAGAAATTCGTTCCCTTGTTTTCCACAATCTGGATATTGCCGGAGAAAAGGGCGGGCTTTTAGTATCTCCCACCCACCTCCTGGAGCCTGAAGTTCCGTGGGAAAATATCAAAGCTTACATAGAAGCATGCAGGGATTATACTCGTATTCGAAGATAATGTGGAGGAACGTCTTATCGGAAAATACGGGTGTTTTGATTTTAATTTCTTACCGGCAAAACATGGAATATACCGGAAGATGCTGAAAAACCAGAGCGTTCTGACAAAAGAATAAAAGACCTGACATTAGCTCAATGTGGACGATATGATTGAAGCATCAGATCATTTCTGCTGTATTGATCTAATTATAGATCATGACAAATCTGCTTTGACAGAGAAGTTTATTAAGGAGCTTTATCTGACCTTGAAAAGTGGAACCGGCGATTCCAGAAAAGGGCTCAGATTGAACCTTGAAAATTGCAGATATGATGTTTGATGGCAGCTTACGCCGCCCTTGGACGCATACAAAAACAATGCTCTGAACACCTTTCACGATTGGCGGGCAAAGAAAAATATTTTAAAGAACATACATGAAAAGTGGACAGCCTCCTTTGCATGGCAGGGAATTTGTCCATTTTTTTATGGAAAGAAACTTTGTCTGGGTGTAAAATTTTATCAGAATTAGGGAGGAATTGTGAGGAGAAGATGATGACAGAAGAAAATAGATGGGACAAGCTGCTGAAGATTAAAACCACTGGTAGAGACGATTCTCAGTCGGATCAATACCGGTATCCTTATGAGCCTACGTCGTATTCCGTACTGGAAAGACTGGGAAATACCGGATATATACGAAAGGGAAATACCCTTCTGGACTACGGGTGCGGCAAAGGCCGG
>CALWHD010000182.1 GCA_944380235.1 uncultured Blautia sp. | reverse complement strand
TTTCTTACCCTGTCACGGGCATTTATGGTCTATGATGTAAACCTTTCCCTGACAGGAGGTGCTCCTTACGGGACCACAGAGATGGCGGCAATGCATGTATATGAAAAAGCGTTTACTTCCAGACAATTCGGTGTGGGTCAGGCGGAAGCTGTCATCCTGTTTCTCATTGTTGCCTGCATCAGCGGTCTTCAGATATTTATCACAAAGAAGAAGGAGGTTGAAGCATAATGAAAAGTACGTCGATAGGAGGTACAAGAAAAAAAGCTGTACATGTTGTATCCATGGCAGTTTTGATCGTTGTTTTTCTTGCATATATGTTCCCGTTTATTATGGTGGTGATCAATTCTCTGAAACAGAAAAGAGATATTATCAAAAGTCCGTTTTCCTGGCTTTTTACCATCAAGGGGCTGTCTTTTGATAACTTTGTAAAAGCATTTACCCAGATGGATTTTTTAAGTGCATTTAAGAACTCTTTGGTGGTGACAGTGTCAGCTACCGTCCTGGTCACGGTTTTGGCAGCAATGCTTGCCTACTATATTGTGCGCCACAGCACCAGACTTTCCAACTTTACATTTGTACTTATGGTGGCATCCATGATTATCCCGTTCCAGGCGATCATGATCCCGCTGGTAAGTATTTACGGAGGAACATTGGATCTTCTGAACCACAGGATTACGCTGATTTTTATGCATACAGGATTCTCAATGGCAATGTCTGTGTTCATGTTTCATGGATTTATCAAAGGAAGTATTCCCACTGCCCTTGAAGAAGCAGCATATATTGATGGCTGCAGTCGTGCCCAGACTTTTTTTAAAATTGTTTTTCCGCTGCTGAAACCGATTATTTCTACTATGGTGATTTTGAACTCCATGGCATTCTGGAACGACTTTCTTCTGCCTTCTTTGGTTTTGACTGACAAGAAACTGCTTACGCTGCCTATGTCTACTTATAGTTTTTATGGAACATATTCTGCTGATTATGGTACTATTATGGCAGGACTGCTGCTGTGCGTAATTCCTATTCTTGTTCTGTATGTGGTTCTGCAGAAACAGATCATCAGCGGTGTGGTTGCCGGCGCAGTGAAACAAAAAAATTTATGGAAAAGGAAGATAAACGATGACAGTAAATGAAGTACACTTAAAAGCTCCGGGAAACTGGATCAATGATCCTAACGGGTTTATCTACTATAAAGGAAAATATCATTTATTTTACCAGTATTTTCCTTATGCTCCGGTGTGGGGCACCATGCACTGGGGACATGCAGTCAGCGATGATCTGATGCATTGGGAGCATCTGGGAATCGCTCTGTTCCCCACGAAAGATTATGACAGAAACGGCGTTTTCTCGGGAAGTGCCATAGAAAAAGACGGAGAGCTGTATCTCTATTACTCGGCGGTAAAATATCTGGAGGCGGACAAAGAAAATATCCATGTTTCTCTTAATGATCTTTTTGAAACCAGCCAGGCGATGCTCGTATCTCCGGACGGTTTTCATTTTGATAACTGGAAGGACAAGAAAATGGTTCTCCCAGTGTGCAGAAGAAAGGAAGAGGCAGACAATACTCACACAAGAGATCCGAAAGTATGGAAAGACGGGGACTGGTATTACATGATTCTGGGAAGTACTGTTGAGAAGCAGCAGGGACGTGCTCTGTTTTATAAAAGCAGGGACGGACTGGAATGGAAATATGTTTCTCAATATCAGGGTGAAGCCTGCGGAAAAGTACTGGAGTGTCCGGATTTGTTCCGGGTATCGGGAGAATGGATTTTTACAGGTTCGCCCATGGGAATCATAGAAGATGGAAAAGAATATCCCAATCAGTCTGTATGCGCCCTGGCACAGTTTGACAGCAGAACCTGTACTATGGAGCTGACAGGAGAAGTAAAGTTTGTAGACTGGGGATTGGACCTGTATGCGCCGCAGACGAACCTGGATAAAGACGGAAATCGCGTGATGATTGCCTGGATGCGCATGCCCGAAGCTGTGGAAGAGCCGGGAAAAACACCCTGGAACGGTATGATGTGTCTTCCAAGAGTGGTAGAGATAAGAGACAGGCAGATCTGTTTTCTTCCCCATCCGGAGGCTGACAAATATTTTTCTGAGAAAGTCAAGGATAGGACAGCGCTGGATTTTTCAAAACCCTACCGGCTGAAAGCTGTACTGAAAGAGGGGGAGATCCTCAATATCGGAGGATATGAGATTTCTCTGGAAAATGGATGCCTGAAAGGAGACAGGAGCAGGGTTTTTGTGGACGGAGAAAAATACCGTCTGGAAGCAAAAACTCCCTGCATAGAAGGTGACTGCCGCCTTGACATCTTTGTAGACAGAAATCTGATAGAAATTTTTGTGAATCAGGGACAATATGTGCTCAGCCATGTTGTATATGGGCTGAGACCTTATATGAAAGGAGAAGTGGATGCGGTCTATACTGGGAAAGATATAGACTGACGTCAGGCTGTTATGCTCTGCCGGATCTTCCGGCAGAGCAGTTTTTTTATTTGACCCAGGATCTGTTTCATGATAAATTTGAAACCATAAAGAAAGCAAGGCAGGAGGCAGGACAATGACAGAAAAAGTGGTCTTACAGATTCCTGTAGACAAGGAAACAAAGGAAAGAGCTGAAAGACGCTGCCAGTCCATGGGAAAAACTCTGGAAGAGGCAATAGGAGAATTTATAAGAGAAAGAGGAGAGGAGAAAGACACCGTCTGGGTTTTGGAGACCAATGTGGACGACTGCAGCGGAGAGCAGCTGGGATACACCATGGAATGTCTTTTGGAAGCAGGCGCCCTGGATACCTCCTGTTTCCCCGTTTATATGAAAAAGAACCGTCCCGCTTATATGCTTCAGGTGATCTGCAGGGAGGAAATGAGGGAGGAGCTGGAATCCATTCTATTTCGGGAGACTACCAGCATCGGGCTTCGCAGATACCGGGAGGAAAGGGAAATTCTTCCCAGAACTTTCGCGGAAGTCTGCTTGAAGACAGGGCAGAAGATACGGGTAAAGATCTGCGAACACCATGGAGAGAAATTTTATTATCCTGAGTACGAGACCGTAAAGACTGCATGCAGAGAAAGCCGGAGGGCTTTCCGGGATGTATATGATGAGGCAGCAGCACTGGCAGGAGGAAATGAATGAGCACTTACAAACAGAAAAAAACAGAATTATATAAAAGAATGGATGCATATGTGAACCAGGACATCTGCATTGCCTTTTCCGGAGGCGTGGACAGCAGCCTTCTGATCAGGCTTGCAAAAGTGTGCGCAGACAGACAGCAGACAGGATGCAGAATCTATGCTGTGACCTTTGACACCATGCTCCATCCGGCATGTGATCTGGAACTGGCAAAAAAGGTGGCAGAGGAGACGGGTGTTCTTCACGAAGTTCTTTTTATTGATGAATTAGAAGAAGCAGGTATCCGTTATAATCCAGAGAACCGGTGCTATCTCTGCAAAAAAGCCCTCTTTAAAAAACTTCAGGAATTTGCGGAGGAAAAGGGGATTTCCCTGATCCTTGAGGGGAGCAATGAGGATGATCTTCACGTCTATCGTCCGGGTCTTCAGGCAGTTAGAGAACTGGGCATTGTAAGCCCTCTCGCACGGTGCGGCTTTACCAAGGAGGAGGTCCGGAATCTGGCGGAAGAACTGGGGATTTCCGTAGCAAAAAGACCTTCCACGCCCTGTCTTGCCACCCGTCTGCCTTACGGAGCAGAGCTTCGGCAGGAGATCCTTGAGAGGATCGGGGAGGGGGAAGCTTTTCTGAGAGAGCAGGGATTTCCCACGGTCCGGCTCAGGCTTCATGGAGAAGTTGCCAGAATTGAGATTCCCAAAGGAGATTTTGGAAAGTTTTTGCGGCAGTCGCAGGAAATCAGCGAAAAACTGAGGCAGCAGGGATTTTCCTATGTCACTTTGGATCTTCACGGATTTCGCAGCGGGAGTATCGACGAGAATTTGAAAATAAAATAATAAAACTTGTCAAGAAAAAATACTTGACACCATAAAAATCCTGTTGTATGATAGGCAAGGTGATTGCAAGTGGAAAAATTTGTAGAGCAGACTTTATTGTATGACTTTTACGGGGAACTGCTGACAGAACACCAGAGACGGATCTACGAGGATGTGGTTCTGAATGACTATTCCTTAAGTGAGGTGGCAGACGAACTGGGCATCAGCCGGCAGGGCGTCCATGACAACTTAAGGCGCTGCACCAGAACACTGGAAAGCTATGAGGAAAAGCTTCATCTGGTGGGGAAGTTTGTTTCCATCAGAGAAAAAGTCCGCCGCATTCACGAACTGAGCAGAACATGCGAGAGTATGAGCAAACAGGAACTGGTTTCCCGGGTGGAAACGATTACCCATGAAATATTGGAGGAATTATAGCAGATGGCATTTGAAAGCTTAACGGACAAACTGCAGAACGTATTTAAAAACTTAAGAAAAAAAGGCCGTCTGACAGAGGCAGATGTAAAGGCAGCACTCAAGGAAGTTAAAATGGCGCTGCTGGAGGCTGATGTCAGCTTCAAAGTAGTGAAGCAGTTTATGAAATCCGTACAGGACCGCGCCATCGGACAGGACGTTATGTCAGGTCTGAATCCGGGACAGATGGTGATCAAAATCGTAAATGAGGAGCTGGTGGCCCTCATGGGAAGTGAGACCACAGAGATTGCTCTGAGACCAGGAAATGAAGTGACTGTGATCATGATGGCAGGTCTTCAGGGTGCAGGTAAGACCACCACTACCGCAAAGCTTGCCGGAAAGCTGAAGTCAAAGGGAAGAAAACCTCTTCTGGCAGCATGTGACGTATACCGTCCTGCAGCTATCAAACAGCTTCAGGTCAACGGGGAGAAACAGGGCGTGGATGTTTTTGCCATGGGTGATAAGAACAGCCCTGTGGATATCGCGAAGGCTGCCTATGAACATGCCAGAAATGAGAAGTACAATGTGCTGATCCTGGATACTGCCGGACGTCTTCATATTGATGAAGATATGATGGAAGAGCTTATCCGGATTAAAGAAGCTGTAAATGTGGATCAGACTATTTTGGTAGTAGATGCCATGACCGGACAGGATGCGGTGAATGTGGCAGAGACTTTCCAGAATAAAGTAGGGATTGACGGTGTCATCCTGACGAAGATGGACGGTGACACCAGAGGCGGTGCCGCACTTTCCATCAAAGCAATCAGCGGTAAGCCTATCCTGTATGTAGGTATGGGAGAGAAGCTCTCTGACCTGGAGCAGTTCTATCCGGACCGTATGGCTTCCCGTATCCTCGGTATGGGGGACGTTATGAGCCTGATTGAAAAGGCACAGGCAAACCTGGACGAAGAAAAAGCAAAGGAAATGGAACAGAAGTTCCGGAAAAACAGCTTTGGATTTGATGATTACCTGGAGAGCATGAATCAGATGAAGAACATGGGAGGACTTTCCAGTGTATTGAGCATGCTGCCGGGTGTAGGTTCCCAGATCAAGGATCTTGACAGTATGGTGGATGAGAAGGACATGGCGAGGAAAGAAGCCATCATTCTTTCTATGACACCCAAGGAACGTTCCAATCCGGATCTTTTGAATCCTTCCAGAAAAGCCAGGATTGCAAAGGGCGCAGGGGTGGACATTGCGGAAGTCAACCGTATGGTAAAACAGTTTGAACAGGCAAAGAAAATGATGAAACAGATGCCCGGACTGATGGGCGGAAAAGGTGGTAAAAGAGGAAGATTTAAACTTCCCTTTTAACATATAGAAATTATCAAGGAAAATAACCAGGAGGTGAAATGAAATGGCAGTAAAAATCAGATTAAGAAGAATGGGACAGAAGAAAGCTCCTTTCTATAGAATCATCGTTGCAGATTCCAGATCTCCAAGAGACGGAAGATTCATCGAGGAAATCGGAATTTATGATCCGAACCAGGAACCAAGCTTATGCAAAGTAGATGAAGAAGCTGCTAAGAAATGGCTTGCAAATGGTGCTCAGCCTACAGAAGTAGTTGCTAAACTTTTAAAGCTGGCTGGTATTGAAAAATAATATATCGGAGGGACATTGTGATGAAAGAGTTAGTTGAAGTAATTGCAAAATCTCTGGTAGATAATCCTGATGAAGTCGTTGTGACGGAAACAGAAGAAAATGACGCTGTCCTTGTTGAACTTAAGGTTGCGCCGTCAGATATGGGCAAGGTAATCGGCCGTCAGGGCCGGATTGCCAAAGCGATCCGTACTGTAGTAAAGGCTGCTTCCTCAAGGAGTGAAAAGAAGGTAGTAGTTGATATATTGCAGTGACATTGGTTCTGCAATTTATAGTGGTAAAAGTTAAAAAGACTGCTGTACGTTTGTGCGGCAGCCTTTTTCCGTTGATAAAGAGAAAGTGGGACAAAGATGGAAGATTTATTGAAGGTCGGGGTGATCAGCACCACCCACGGTATCCGGGGAGAAGTAAAGGTGTATCCTACTACAGACGATCCCCATAGATTTGAGGCGCTTGCCAGTGTACTGCTGGATACGGGCAGAGAATTATGCGAGCTGGAGATTGAAAAAGTCCGGTATTTTAAGCAGTTTGTGATTCTTAAATTCAGAGATGTGGACAATATTAATGATATAGAACCCTACAAAGGCAGAAGCCTTTATGTGACCAGGGAATTTGCAGTTCCGTTAGAGGAAAATGAATATTATGTGGCGGATCTGATCGACATGGAAGTTTTTCTGGAAGACGAGAGCTATTTCGGAAAACTCCGCGATGTGATGGAAACAGGGGCAAATGATGTCTACATTATAGATACAGAAGATGGAAAGGAAGTACTGATTCCTGCCATCAAAGACTGCATTAAAAAAGTGGATGTGGAGAATGGGAAAATGACCATTCATCTGCTGAAAGGGCTTTGTTAGGAGGCACAGACATGGAATTTCATGTACTTACGCTGTTTCCTGAAATGATTCAGAATACAGTAAATACCAGTATCACAGGGCGGGCGGTAAAAAGCGGAAAAATCCGCCTGCATACAGTGAATATCCGGGATTTTTCGGATAATAAGCACATGCGGGTAGATGATTATCCTTATGGCGGCGGTGCGGGCATGGTGATGCAGGCAGAGCCTGTGTGGCGTGCCTATGAATCTGTGCGGGTAAAAACCATGGCTGCACAAAAAGGGAAGCGTCCAAGGTGTATTTATCTTACACCTCAGGGAAAAGTATTTAATCAGACTATGGTGGAGGAATTGGCTTTGGAAGAGGAGCTGATCTTTCTGTGCGGGCATTATGAAGGAATTGATGAGAGAGTTCTGGAAGAGACTGTTACTGACTATGTATCCATCGGAGACTATGTTCTTACAGGCGGGGAATTGGCTGCTTCTGTGATGATCGATGCTATTTCGCGGTTTGTCCCCGGTGTTCTGAGTAATGAAGAGTCGGCACAGTTTGAATCCATGCAGGATCATCTGCTGGAGTATCCTCATTATACCAGACCAGAGGTCTGGCATGGAAAAGAAGTGCCTCAGGTCCTTCTGACAGGTGCCCATGCAAAGGTGGAAATGTGGAGACGGGAACAGTCCATAAAAAGGACAAAGGAGCGCCGTCCGGATCTGCTTGAAAAGAACCGTCCGGTGACCGTAGCTTACTTCAGTCCCACAGACGGTACAAGAAAGGCCGCAGAGGCATTGGCAGGTTTTCTTACCCAGAGTCCTGTCATGCTTGATCTTACAAGAAGAAAAAACAGAAAACAGGAAATCATATTTAAAGAAAAAGAGCTGCTTCTGGCGGCAGCACCGGTTTATGGCGGGCAGCTTCCGAAAGTCCGGGAAGAGCTGTTTTCCAATCTGAGAGGAAATGGCACGCCCTGCATTGTAATGGCAGCGTACGGTAACCGTCATTATGATGATACCCTGGCTCAGATGAAGGAAATCCTTCGTGCCAGAGGGTTTGTATGTATTGGCGCTATTGCCCCTGTGATTCCCCACATTTTTTCTGAAAAACTGGGTGCAGGAAGACCAGACGGAAAAGATCTGGAGATAATGAAGCGTTTTGCAGTGGAAATAAAAAAGCGGATTGAGAGAGCAGGGGAAGATGGCTTCCGGGAAATTTCCCTTCCAGGGAATTCTAAACCTGGAGAGAAAGAACTGAAGCCAGTAAAAAAATTATTTTATAAAGAACGCTGCACCAATTGCCAGGCATGTGTGCAGAAGTGTCCGGTGAATGCCATTTCCATAGGGACTCTGGAAATCGATGAATCTGTCTGTATCAACTGTATGCGCTGCTCCAGGGTCTGCAGGCAGAACGCCCGTGCTTTTGATGCTTCCCAGACAGCTGTGTACCTGGAGAGCAATTATTTAAAGCCGCGGGAAGTGGAGTTCTTTTAGATTTTGCAGATTTCTGCAGGTTTGTCAGGGAAATCTGCTTGACAATAAATCAGGCACATAGTATAATTACAAGCGTTGTAAAAAAGAGATAGTCCTCTGTTGCTGATTGCATTAAGAATATCCAGAAGAAAAGGAGAAAAATCATGAACGAAATTATTAGAAACATCGAAGCTGCTCAGATGAAAGCAGAAGCACCGAAATTCAACGTAGGCGATACTGTAAAAGTATACGGAAAGATCAAAGAAGGAAACCGTGAGAGAATCCAGGTATTTGAAGGTGTCGTATTAAAGAAACAGGGCGGAAGCAGCCGTGAGACTTTCACAGTAAGAAAGACTTCCGGCGGAATCGGCGTTGAAAAAACATGGCCGCTTCACTCTCCAAACGTAGAAAAAGTAGAAGTAATCAGACGCGGTAAAGTAAGACGTGCGAAACTGAACTACTTAAGACAGCGTGTAGGAAAAGCAGCTAAGGTAAAAGAATTAGTAAAATAATTGAAAGCAGGCTTTGCCGGCTTCCAATTATCGTGTATAATAATCGCGTAAACATGAGGGGCTGATGCATCTGCAGCAGCCCCTTTCTTCAAAGGAAAAGAAGAATGAAGAAAAAACAATTGAAAATAAAAAGAAAAAAGCAAAGAGAGAGAATCCTCCCCAGGTCTGTTCCGCTGGAGCTGGTGAAGAGCGAGAGAGGAAGGTCTGTTATTAACTGGGTATTTCAGATTGCCCTGGTGCTTGCATTTGCGGCAGCAGTTTCCATTTTCTTTTTTCAGAGTATTACTATGCAGGAAGGCAGCATGGAACCCACACTGCAGACTGGGGAAAAATTCTTTATCAATAAGGTTGCTTATAAACTGGGAAGCCCTAAAAGAGGCGATATTATCGCATTTACCAAAGATGGAAAGGATAATGCTGCCATTCATATCAAACGGGTGGTAGGTCTTCCGGGAGAAACTGTGCAGATCAAAGACGGAAAGCTGTACATTGATGGAGAAGAATCAGAAGCAGGGAAGGATCTTCCCGAGATTACGAATCCCGGACTTGCCGATGAGGCCATTACGCTAAAGAGCGATGAGTATTTCGTTCTTGGAGATAACCGGAACAACAGCGAGGACAGCCGTTTTGCGGAAGTGAAAAATGTTAATAAGAGATATATAGAGGGCAAACTCTGGTTCTGTATCTCCCCTTTTGATAAACTAGGGTTTGTAGATCATGAGTTAAAGTGAGGAAAAATATGAATTATCAGTGGTATCCCGGGCATATGACAAAAGCTAAGCGTATGATGGAGGAAAACATCAAACTGATCGACCTGATCATAGAAGTAGTGGACGCCAGAATCCCGCTAGCAAGCAGAAATCCAGATATTGATGAGCTTGGAAAAAATAAGGCAAGGCTGATCCTTCTCAATAAATCTGATCTTGCCGATGAACGGGAAAACGAGAAGTGGACCGGCTATTTTCAGGACCGGGGCGCTTTTGTGGTAAAAATGAATGCGAAGACGGGTGCAGGTGTAAAAAATGTACTTCCCGTTATTATGGAATCCTGTAAAGAAAAAATAGAACGTGACAGAAGAAGAGGGATTAAAAACCGTCCTGTCCGCGCTATGGTAGTGGGAATCCCAAATGTGGGTAAATCTACTTTTATTAATGCATTTGCAGGGAAAGCGTGTACAAAGACTGGAAATAAACCGGGAGTAACTAAGGGAAAACAATGGATACGCATTAATAAGAATGTGGAACTTTTAGATACTCCGGGAATTTTGTGGCCAAAATTTGAGGATCAGGTAATCGGTGCAAAGCTTGCCATGACAGGCTCTATCCGGGACGAAATCCTGAACCTGGAGGAATTATCGCTGGAGCTTTTGGGGTATCTTCATTATTACTATGATGGTATTTTGGAAAAACGCTACGGGATCACAGAATCAGATGACCGTGTAGATATGCTGGAACAGATTGCACGGAACCGGCGATGTATCCAGAGAGGAAATGAGCTGGACTATGGAAGGGCAGCTAATATTCTTCTGGAAGAATTCAGAAACGGGAAAATAGGAAGAATTACCCTGGAACGCGTGGAAACAGAAGTGGATACAGAACAGAAAGAAGAAAAATAGATGAAAAGTATTCAGCAGATCAGAGAAGAATTAAAGAGAGCGCCGGAAGCAGAACTTCCGGCGCTTTGCAGAATCTATGAAGAAGATGAGAGAAAAGGCGTACAGAGTCTTGTGATTCAGACAAGAAAACGTTTGGAAAAATTGGAAAAAGAAATAACACGTCTGGATAAGATGAGAGAATTTGAGCATAAGTATGAGTACCTGGGCTATGTCTGCGGGATTGATGAAGCAGGAAGAGGACCTTTTGCCGGTCCTGTGGTGGCAGGTGCAGTGATCCTGCCAAAAGACTGCCGGATTTTGTATTTGAATGATTCCAAACAACTTACGGAAAAGAAAAGAGAGGAGCTGTACGAAGAAATTATGGAAAAGGCGATTGCCGCAGAAGTGGGATATGCAAGTCCGGCAAGAATCGATGAGATCAATATTCTTCAGGCGACCTATGAGGCAATGCGTGAGGCGGTGGGAAAACTTTCCTGTACACCCCAGATTCTTTTAAATGATGCTGTGACTATACCGGGGATCACCATTCCTCAGGTTCCGATTATCAAAGGAGACGGGAAAAGTGTGTCCATTGCAGCGGCCAGCATTGTGGCAAAAGTGACCAGGGACAGGCTTATGCGGGATTACCATAAGATTATGCCCCAATATGGTTTTGCATCCAATAAGGGATATGGATCCCGGGAACATATAGAAGCTATTAGAAAATATGGTCCCACACCTATACACAGAAAAACCTTTATCCATAATATCCTTGAGCAGGAATAAAGACCCAAGCAGAGGAAACGGCAATGCAGAGCAGGAAAAAGAAAGAGGCAGCTGTCTTTGTGGGAAAGCGGTATGAAAAGGAGGCAGCGGCATTTTTGGAAAAGCAGGGCTACCGCATCCTGGAAAAAAATTACAGATGCAGGAAAGGAGAAATTGATTTAATTGCAGCAAATGAAGGTTATCTCTGTTTTGTAGAGGTCAAATACCGCAGCAGCGGGGAGTTCGGAGGTTCTCTGGGAGCGGTGGATCTGAAAAAACAGAGAAGAATTTCCGGTGCAGCTCTTTACTATCTTATGGAAAAGGGATATGACAGCGAAACTTCCTGTCGTTTTGACGTAGTGGGAATCAGGACAGAAGGTGTGGAATTAATAAAAAATGCATTTGAGTTCAGAAGGTGAGTTTATGGAGATTCAATGGAAATATGAACAGAGAGAACACATGAGGATAAGGAAGAAAAAAGAAGTGGTTTATCTTACCTATCCGGCTTTTGATGAGCTTAGGGGGTTTTGCCATGGATTTTCCACACGGCTGGGAGGTGTGAGCCGGGGAATTTTCTCTTCTATGAATTTAAGTTTTACCAGAGGAGATGATGACCGGGCAGTTCTGGAAAATTACAGAAGAATTGCGGATGCACTGGGATTTTCTATTGAGAAGGCGGTATGCTCTGATCAGACCCATACTGCAAATGTGCGTCGGGTATATGAAGGTGACGGAGGAAAGGGCATTGTGCGCAGAAAAGACTACACAGATGTGGACGGTCTGGTGACAGATGTTCCGGGGCTTACGCTGGTGACTTCCTATGCAGACTGTGTGCCTTTATTTTTTATTGATCCGGTAAAGCGTGCTGTAGGACTGTCACATTCCGGATGGAGAGGGACAGTGGGAAAGATTGGGGCTGTTACAGTAAAAAAAATGCAGGAAGAATTCGGCTCAAGACCTGAAGAAATCCTTGCGGCAATTGGTCCCTCTATCTGTCAGGACTGTTATGAGGTCAGTGAAGACGTGGCGGCGGAATTCAGAGCTGCTTTTTGGGAGAACAGAAAAGAGAAAACGCTTCTTTATGAAAAAGAAGATGGAAAATATCAGCTGAATCTGTGGCGTGCCAATGAACTGGTGCTTTTGGAGGCGGGAATTCTGCCGGAGCATATAAATTTTCCGGGAATCTGTACTTGCTGCAATCCTCAGTTCCTGTTTTCGCACAGGGCAAGCCATGGAAAAAGGGGAAATTTGTCAGCTTTTCTTGGAATCTGCGAAGCAATGGAATAATTGCATAAAAATTTCGATAGGAACTGGTAATATTACATAAATATTACGAAAATGTAATAAACATCTGTTATTATGGAAAAATCTATGATATAATTGAGTTCGTTAGTGAAAAAGGAGCTTTGATTATGATTAGAAAAACAAGTACAAACCTGCTTTTAGGGATTTTAGCTGCCGGGCTTGTGACAGTTCCCTGTTATGGTTCTGCTACGCAGCAGAAGATTACAGAGAGCCAGAACGCGCAGAAGAAGAGCCAGGAAGAGTTGAGCAGCACCCAGAGCAAGATCCAGAGCCTTGAAGCACAAAAAGGAGATTTGGAAAGTTATTTAACCGAGCTAAACGAACAGCTTACTGACCTGGGAAACAATCTTCAGGAAATTGAAAACCGTTCCGAAGAAAAACAGGAAGAGCTGGCAAAGCTTGAAAACGAGCTGGCAGATGCACAGGAACGGGAGGAAAAGCAGTACGAGAGCATGAAACTGAGGATTCAGTACATGTATGAAAATAGTGCCGATTCTTATGTGCAGATTCTGTTGGAATCGAAAAGCATGGCTGATTTCCTGGAACAGGCAGAGAATATTTCCCAGATGACTCAATATGACAGAAAGATGCTGGCAGAGTATAAAGAAACAACAGAAGAGATTCAGGATAAAGAAGCCAGCATACAGAAAGAACAGAAAGAATTAGAAAATCTGAAACAGGAAAGCCTGGACAAGCAGGATGAAATTTCTGCGCTGGTAAAGAGTACCCATGGACAAATAGAAGATTATGAAACTCAGATTTCTCAGCAGGAGAGTGTAGAGCAGTCCCTCCTGAACCAGATTGCCGCCCAGGAGGATAATATTAACGCACTGATAAAGAAGCAGAAAGATGAAGAAGCGGCAGCAGCTCTGGCACAGCAGCAGGCACAGGCTGCTCAGGAAGCAGCAGAAAGAGCTGCAGCGGAGCAGGCAGCAGCACAGAGTTCTTCTCAGGCGCAGCAGTCTGTTTCTGAAAATACGCAGCAGGATATGTCAGTGGAGGAAGATATCCAGGAGGATGCAGTTTCAGTAAGTTCTTCAGGTGGAAATACATATCTTGGTAACTTCAGGATTACGGCGTATTGTGCAGGAACTTGCTGTGGAGGACATTCCAGCGGACTGACAGCCAGCGGAACCACGCCTCAGGAAGGCAGAACTGTAGCAATGGGCGGAGTTCCTTTCGGAACAAAACTGATGATTAATGGTACGGTCTATACTGTAGAAGACAGAGGTGTTCCGTACGGACATGTAGATATCTATTTTACCAACCATCAGGATGCTGTAAACTTTGGTTCTTCGATGGCAGATGTATATCAAGTTAATTAATGAAAAATACATAAAAAATACAGCCATTCATATGGCTGTATTTTTTTGCGCTTCTCTGCCGGCTTTTAAACGCACCCTGCCGGCAGAAGAGACGGTTTACTGTCTTTTCAGCAGTTTATTGATTTTTTCTGTTGTGCTGCGGACTTTTTCCACAGACAGGTCATGATTCAAAATATCCATAATACTTGCCAGATATTTGCTCATATCTGCTTCCAGGTAATAGGGGCGTTTTAAAAGATCCGGATTTCTGTAGTTTAAGTTGGTAGTGATTACTCGGTAAATATATTCTTTTTCATAATATTCATCGAATTTCTCAAGACCGTCCGTAAACAGTCCGAAGGTAGTGCACACAATAACACGCTTTGCCTTGCGGTCTTTCAGCTGTTTTGCCACATCCAGCATACTTTCTCCGGAAGAAATCATATCGTCAATAACGATCACATCTTTTCCTTCCACAGAATCTCCCAGGAATTCGTGGGCTACAATGGGGTTTCTTCCATTTTCTACAGTGGAGTAATCCCTGCGCTTATAGAACATGCCCATGTCCACGCCCAGGATATTGGAAAAATAGACTGCACGCTGCATAGCGCCTTCATCCGGGCTGATGATCATCAGATGATCATTGTCAATTTTAAAATCATCTACAGAAGCACACAAAGTTTTTAAAAATTGGTAGGTTGGCATGAAATTGTCAAAACCTGCCAGAGGAATAGCATTCTGCATCCTGGGGTCATGGGCATCAAAGGTGATGATGTTGGAAACGCCCATCTGCACCAGCTCCTGAAGAGCAAGGGCACAGTCCAGGGATTCTCTCTTGCTTCTTTTGTGCTGACGGCTTTCGTAGAGGAAAGGCATAATGACATTGATGCGATGTGCTTTTCCTGCTGCGGTTGCAATGATTCTCTTCAAATCCTGATAGTGGTCATCCGGGGACATATGGTTTACATGCCCGCACATGTTGTAGGTAAGGCTGTGATTGCACACATCTACCATAACAAACATATCTGTACCGCGGATAGATTCCCCGATTACACCTTTTGCCTCGCCGGAACCAAAGCGGGGGCATTTGCAGTCGATTAAAAAAGTATCCTCTGCATATCCTCTGAAATGCAGACCTGAGTGATTGTGAGAATTTAATTCCTTACGAAACTGTACCAGATGGGAGTCTACCTGAGACGCCAGTTGGGAGCAGCTTTTTAAGGCTGCGATCTTAATGGGAGCTACAGGAATAGACCGCTCCAGTAAACTGATATTGATCATATGGACCTCCATTCGATTTTTTTTACAAAATTTTTACATTCATTTAAGTTATAACATTACGCGAGTATGCCCGTCAAGGAAAACTTATTGCTTTTTTACTCCATTATTGGTATTATAGAAAATAACGGGCAAAAAAGAATGCCTGTTGGCAACAGTTTGAATGGAAATGGAGAAGATCTATGAAGAAACGCCCGCACATTATCAGTGAGATAGAAGAGGGAAGTATTGCATGGGAACTGGAGCTTGAACCGGGAGATGAGCTGGTTTCCATAAACGGACAGGAAATTGAAGATGTTTTTGACTATCATTATCTTGTAAATGATGAAGAGATAGAACTTCTGGTCAGAAAGAAAAACGGAGAAGAATGGGAACTGGATGTGGAGAAGGATTATCAGGAAGATTTGGGGATTGTTTTCGAGAACAGCCTGATGGATGAATACCGCTCCTGCAGCAACAAATGTGTATTCTGCTTTATTGACCAGATGCCGCCCGGAATGCGGAAGACCCTTTATTTTAAAGATGATGATTCCCGCCTGTCTTTCCTTCAGGGAAATTACGTGACACTTACTAATATGAGCGACCGTGACATTGACAGGATCATCCATTATCACCTTGCACCTATTAATATTTCCTTTCATACGACCAATCCGAAACTTCGCTGCGAGATGCTTCATAACCGTTTTGCAGGAGATATTTTTTCGAAAGTCCAGAGGCTGTATGAGGCAGGAATCGAGATGAACGGGCAGATTGTGCTGTGCAGGGGGTTAAATGATAAAGAAGAACTGGAGCGGTCTATTCGGGATCTGTCTGGCTATCTGCCCCATTTAAGGAGTGTTTCTGTGGTCCCTGTGGGCCTGAGCAGATACCGGGAGGGTCTGTATCCCCTGGAATCTTTTTCCGGGGAAGAGGCGGGACAGGTGATTGACGTAATTGAAAGATGGCAGGAGAAACTGTATAAGGAATATGGAACCCACTTTATCCATGCCAGTGACGAATGGTATCTTCTTGCCGGAAGAGAGCTGCCTGAGGAGGAACGCTATGACGGTTATCTGCAGCTGGAAAACGGTGTGGGCATGCTGAGACTTTTGGATACGGAGATAAGGGAGTCCCTCAGCAGGAAAAAGGGGGATCAGAGAGTGCGTACACTGTCTTTTGCCACAGGACGCCTTGCCTACCCTTATATCCGCAGTTATGCGGATAAAATAGAAGAAAAATTTCCCGGAATCCGAATTTACGGATATGAGATCAGAAATGACTTCTTTGGTGAAAAAATTACAGTATCCGGTCTGCTTACCGGAAAAGATATTATGGAACAGCTGAGAGGAAAAGAGCTGGGAGAGTACCTTCTCCTTCCCTGTAACCTTCTGCGCAGCGGAGAGAATATACTGTTGGATGATGTGACAGTAGAGGAAATTGAAGAGTATCTGAAAATTCCCGTAAAGATTGTGGGTGAGGGCGGTGCTGATTTTACAGATGCAGTCCTTGAGGAGAATGCGGGAAGAGAACATAAAAGGAGACAAATGTATGAGCAAACCGATTGTAGCCATTGTGGGACGCCCTAATGTAGGAAAGTCCACACTGTTTAATGCACTGGCAGGGGAGAAAATATCGATTGTAAAGGATACCCCTGGAGTGACAAGGGACAGAATATACGCGGAAGTTACATGGCTTGATAAAACTTTTACTATGATTGATACCGGCGGTATTGAGCCGGAGAGCAGTGATGTGATTTTATCTCAGATGAGGGAACAGGCGCAGATTGCCATAGATACTGCGGATGTGATTATTTTTATGACAGATGTACGCCAGGGGCTTGTGGATGCGGATTCAAAAGTAGCAGATATGTTAAGGAGAAGCCGCAAGCCTGTGGTGCTGGTAGTAAATAAGGTGGACAGTTTTCAGAAATTCATGATGGATACTTATGAATTTTATAATCTTGGAATCGGAGAACCTGTGCCTATTTCCGCAGCCTCTATGCTGGGGCTTGGAGATATGCTGGAAAAAGTAGTGGAGCATTTTGATCATGCATCAGGAGAAGAAGAGGAAGAAGAAATTCCAAGGATTGCAGTGGTTGGAAAGCCCAATGTAGGAAAATCTTCTCTGATCAATAAAATCCTGGGAGAGGACAGAGTGATTGTCTCTGATGTGGCAGGAACCACAAGAGATGCTGTGGATACCCGTGTGACATATAATGGGAAAGAATATACTTTTATTGATACAGCAGGACTTCGCAGAAAGAATAAAATCAAAGAAGAGCTGGAACGGTACAGTATTATCCGCACGGTAACTGCAGTAGAGCGGGCAGATGTGGTGGTGATGATGATCGATGCCACAGAAGGTGTCACAGAACAGGACGCAAAGATTGCAGGCATTGCCCATGACAGGGGAAAAGGAATTGTTATTGCGGTAAATAAATGGGACGCTATTGAAAAAAATGACAAGACCATTTATAAATTTACCAATAAGATAAGAGAAACGCTCTCTTTCATGCCTTACGCTGAAATTATGTTTATATCTGCACAGACCGGGCAGAGAATTCAAAAACTTTTTGATACCATTGACATGGTTCTTGAAAATCAGACTCTGAGAATCCAGACAGGAGTGCTCAATGAGATTATCACAGAAGCAATTGCTATGCAGCAGCCTCCTTCAGATAAAGGGAAACGGCTGAAGATTTTTTATACAACTCAGGTGGCGGTAAAACCGCCTACATTTGTGGTTTTTGTCAATGATAAGGAACTGATGCATTTTTCTTATATCAGGTATCTGGAGAATAAGATCAGAGAAGCATTTGGATTTAAGGGAACTTCCCTGAAATTCATTATCCGTGAGCGAAAAGAAGGAGAGTAAAAGAAATGTTAGCACGTATTATCTGTCTGGCAGTGGGATATTTATGCGGGCTGTTCCAGACGTCTTATATTTACGGAAAGAAAAGCGGAATTGATATCAGGCAGTATGGAAGCGGAAACGCAGGGACCACCAATGCTCTGCGTACTCTGGGCAAAAAGGCGGGAGCCCTGACGCTTTTAGGTGACTGTTTGAAATGTGTTATTGCGGTTCTTATCGCCAGGTTTGTTTTTGCCGGCCATGCCGGTACAGACCTGCCCCTTTTGGAGCTTTACGCCGGCGCAGGATGCATTCTGGGACATAATTTTCCTTTTTATCTGAAGTTTAAGGGAGGAAAGGGAGTGGCGGCTTCGGTAGGGCTTGTCCTTGCTTTTGATATCCGGCTGTTTCCTTTGTGTGCGATTTTGTTTTTCACCGTTTTTTTCCTGACTCATTATGTATCCCTCTGCTCCCTGGTGGCATATTTGACGTTTTTGGTATCTCTGATCGTTATGGGGATAAACGGCGGATATGACTGTACCCAGGCTGCTCTTTATGAGATGTATATTGTAGGCGGAGCTCTGACTCTTCTGGCATACTGGAAGCACAGACAGAATATTGTACGGCTGATACACGGGAACGAAAATAAGATTTATCTTAGCAAAAAAAATAAATAGAGGTAAAAAGAATGGCAAAAGTAAGTGTGATCGGAGCAGGAAGCTGGGGTACAGCGCTTGCGATGCTTCTTGTTAAGAACGGTCATGATACGATCCTCTGGTCTCATCGGGAAGTTCAGGCAGAGGAGCTGAGACAAAAGAGAGAACACCGGGCAAAGCTTCCTGGTGTAAAGCTTCCTGAAGAGCTGGAGATCACCAGTGATCTGAGGACTGCCCTTGCGGATGCCGATGTGGCTGTGCTGGCAGTTCCCTCTGTAGCAGTAAGGGAAACGGCGGCAAAGATGAAAAATCTGGTAAAACCAGGACAGCTGGTTGTCAATGTGGCAAAAGGGATTGAAGAAAAGACATTAATGAGTCTCACGGATATCATTGAAGAAGAAATTCCGGGTGCCTGTGCCTGCGTACTGTCAGGACCAAGCCATGCAGAGGAGGTAAGCTGCGGGCTGCCCACTACCTGTGTGGTGGGAGCGAAAGATAAAAAGACCGCAGAATACCTGCAGAATATTTTTATGAGTCCTGCATTCCGGGTTTATATCAGTCCGGACATTCTGGGGATAGAACTGGGAGGGGCTTTGAAAAATGTCATAGCTCTGGCAGCGGGAACTGCGGATGGTCTGGGATATGGAGACAACACAAAAGCGGCGCTGATCACCAGGGGGATCACAGAGATTGCCCGCCTGGGGATTTCCATGGGAGCTAAAGCAGAGACTTTTTATGGTCTGTCCGGTATTGGAGATCTGATCGTTACCTGTGCCAGCAGACACAGCCGGAACAGAAAAGCTGGTTTCCTTATGGGACAGGGAAGGACTATGGAAGAGGCTATGGAAGAAGTCAGCATGGTAGTGGAAGGAGTGTACTCTGCAAAGGCAGGCAGAGAACTGGCACAAAAATATCAGGTAGAAATGCCTATTATCGAACAGGTGAACCAAGTACTGTTTGAAGGAAAGACTCCAAAAGATGCGGTACAGGAACTGATGCTGCGTGATAAAAAAATAGAAAACTGGGACAGTACCTGGAAGGTATAGAGAGGCATGCGTGTAAAAACACCGGCAGAAAAAGGAAGAGAAAGCGGCAGGAGCTGCTTTCTCTTCCTTTTTCTGCCAAAAGCTTATGTAAAACTGCTTTGGCTGTTATTCATGCTGATAGACGGCACACTTTGCGGACCCGGTCTATTGTTTCTTAATATAAGCTGCCATATCATCGGGTATTCCGGCAACTCTCATCTGCGCGTCCATGGCCGCGATGGCATGCATCTCCTCTTCTGTGAGAGTAAAATCAAAAATCTGGCTGTTTTCAAAAATCCGGTCTTTATGTACAGATTTCGGCACTACAGAAATGTTCTGCTGAACCAGCCAGCGCAGCCCGACCTGTGCAGGCGTCTTGCCGTGGCTTTTTCCAATCTCGATCATCAGAGGGCTGTTTAAATAAGCACCTCTGGCAAGGGGTGCGTATGCCTGAACCGCAATCTGGTGTTCCCTGCAGTAGGAGAGCAGTTCCGGATGATTGAACAGGGGATGAAATTCCACCTGATTCACAGCAGGAGTTATATCGGATACTGTTTTCAGCAGCTCCAGATCAGCTACAGAAAAATTAGAAACACCGATGGATTTGGCTTTTCCGGAAGTCTGAAGTTTTTCCATTGCTTTCCAGGTATCTGCAAAACAGCCGGGAACCGGCCAGTGGATCATATACAGATCAACATAATCCAGTCCCAGACGTTCCAGGCTTCTGTTGAAGCTGTCCTCAATATCTCCGATACGCTGTGCGGTATTCCATATTTTTGTTGTAATAAACAGTTCTTCTCTGGGGAGGTCTAATGCTTTGATCCCTTTTCCTACCCCTTCCTCGTTTTTGTAAAAAGAAGCTGTGTCAATCAGGCGGTAGCCGCAGGAAACGGCATCTTTGATCGCCTGGCATAATTCTGCGTGATCCGTCGCTTTATAAACACCAAGTCCAAGCAGCGGCATTTCTCTTTGGTCATTCAGTAGAATTGTGTTTTTGCCAAAAGACATAAAAAAACCTCCTTTTGCAATCTTTTACAGTATAGCATATAAATGTGAAAAAAATACAACAATTTTATTAAATATTGATTGTTTAAAATTATACAGAATTGGCGTGAAATAGTGAAAATTTAATGGAAATGGACGAATGAGCAGAGGCTCCTGGAAAAAGAATAAGGAAACTATTTTCATAAATGAAAGAATTATTTAGATAAAAATTTACAAAAAGAGGAAAATTATAAGAAAAAAATTGAAGAGTTTTACTTATTAAATTTTGAAAAAAGCATAAAATATCTTGCTAAAAAGGGCAAAAGAAGGTATAATGTGTGTAATTGATAAAATATTGTCATTCAGTGCGCTTGGAATGAAGCGCAGAGTGCAGAAAGGTGGAAACATGCATTTAATTAAAGATGAAAATGGCAATGTAATTCCCCATGGCGGGGAAGGACATACCCATGACCATGTTCATGAACATTGCGGCAGCTGCCAGGAAGGTTGCCAGGGAAACTGCACAGACGAAGTAGTCGCACTTCTGACTTATATGCTTTCTCACAATGAACACCATGCGGAAGAGTTGGAACAGATGGCAGAAAACCTTGTAAAACTGGGTATGGAGGATGCCGCAAAAACTATCAAAGAAGGTGTTGCAGATTTTCAGAAGGGTAATATGCGTCTGGGACTGGCTCTGACACTGGTAAAAGAACATTTAAAGGAGGCGTAATGGAATATGTGTCTTGCAACTGTTCAGCGGGAAAGTGATAATACCGTCATATGCAAAATGGTCAGCCGTATTGATGTGGATGGAGATAAGGTGATCATCCGGGATATCATGGGAGAGACTAAGGTGATTGAAGGAAAAATCCTTATGGTGGATCTGGCAAACAGCATTGTGAAGCTGGACTGTGAATAACAGTAGACAGATTCCAGAGTATATTTCCTGTATGTATGGCGCAGACGGAGATTTTGTTCGTACAGCAGATCTATGTGTGATGTCCTGTAAGCTGTGCGGAATTATCTCTCAAAGCTGGATTTTTTGAATCTGTTTAGCAAAGATCTGTTTGATACAGATGCAGCAGGAAAAAGATTTAAGGAAACTGGTATAGAATGCGCCATCGGACAGATTGATGAATATTGTGCATGCGGAATCAATGGTATTCACCTGTATGTGCTGAATAAGTGGAAAGACGTATCTGAGATCAATGACAGATCCGGTCTTCATACACTGGTATAAAACAAATAAGGAGGTGCCCTTTTATGGCACATGTGATTGCAGTCGCAGGAAAAGGCGGCGTAGGTAAGACAACATTAACAGGACTGATAATCCAGTATCTGGGCGAAAAGGGCAAAGGTCCGATTCTTGCAGTGGATGCAGATGCTAATTCAAATTTGAATGAGGTTTTGGGTGTGAAGGTTGAAGCGACTCTGGGAGATATCCGGGAGGAAGTTGCGCGGGCCGAAACATCCAAAGAAAATCCTATTCCTGCCGGAGTATCTAAGGCAGATTATATGGAATTTAAATTTGATGATGCACTTGTAGAAGATGATGATTTTGACCTGCTTGTTATGGGACGTACCCAAGGAAAAGGCTGTTACTGTTTTGTGAATGGTCTTCTTCAGGCACAGCTCCAGAGACTTCAGAAAAATTATCCGTATATTATTGTGGATAATGAAGCGGGGATGGAACACATCAGCAGAGGCGTGCTCCCTAATATGCAGACTGCCATTCTGGTCAGCGACTGTTCCAGAAGAGGAGTGCAGGCGGTAGGGAGAATCGCAGAATTGATCAAGGAATGTGATATGCATCCCCAGAGAGTCGGACTGATTATCAACCGTGCTCCCGGCGGTGTTCTCAATGAAGGAACAAAAGAAGAAATTGAGAAACAAGGGCTGGAACTGCTGGGAGTGGTTCCTCAGGATGAAACGGTCTACGAATTCGACTGCGACGGAACACCTACGGTGAAGCTTCCTGAGGATTCACCGGTGAAGAAAGCAATCCGAGAGATTGTAGACAAATTAGGGCTTTGATTCAGCCGGAAAGCCTTATCCCCACCTGGGGCGGATAAGGGGAAAGCCGCCCCGTTTATTTGAAGCATGCCAACTTCAAAAAATAAGAAATGAAAAAGAGGCGACAAAAAAGGAGGATATTCATGAGTGAATTCAGATTAACTACAGTAGAAGAATTTGAAGCTGCTACTGCGAGACTGCTGGAAACAGGTGCAAAAGTTGGTGCGGATTCCTGGCAGGCGCGTGTGAAAAATCAGACACCTCACTGTAAATTTGGTGAAGAAGGTGTATGCTGCCGTATTTGTACAATGGGTCCCTGCCGTATTACCAAAAAAGCTCCGAGAGGAATCTGCGGCTGTGATGTACACGGTATCGTAGGACGTAATTATCTGAAATTTACAGCTGGCGGAGCTGCTACCCATTCCGATCACGGACGTGAGATCTGTCACACATTATACGCATCAGCTGCTGATGGCTGCTATAAAGTAAAAGATCCGGAAAAACTGATCCGCATTGCAAAAGAATGGGATATTGAAACAGAAGGTAAAGATATTTATGACCTGGCACATGAAGTTGCTTATGAAGGTCTTATGGAATATGGTAAACCATTTGGAACTCAGAGATTTTTAAAGAGAGCTCCGGAATCATAGCAGAAGCTGTGGGAGGAAAATGAACTGGCTCCCCGTGCTATTGACCGTGAGGTTTCATGTTCCTTACATATGTCCCATATGGGATGTTCTTCTAAGCCGGAAGCACTTGTAAAACAGGCGATCAGAGCTGGTCTTTCTGACGGATGGGGCGGTTCTATGATGGGAACAGAATTCTCAGATGTTCTGTTCGGTACACCGAAGCCTGTTGAGACAGAGGCTAACCTGGGTGTTATGGTAGAAGAAAATGTAAATATTGTGGTTCACGGACATGATCCAAGTCTTTCCGAGATGATCTGTGAAGTGGCTGACAGCCCGGAAATGGTTGCATACGCAAAAGAAATGGGTGCAAAAGGAATCACAATTTCAGGTGTATGCTGTACATCAAACGAAGTGGCAATGCGCCGCGGTATTCCTATGGCAGGTAACTTCCTGCAGCAGGAGAATGTGGTTCTGACAGGTGCATGTGAAGCTATTGTTGTTGACGTTCAGTGTATCTTCCCTGCACTTGGACCTTTAAGCAAATGTTTCCATACAAAATTTATCACAACTTCTCCGATCGCTCAGATGCCTGATTCAGAGTTTATCCGTTTTGATGCTCATTCAGCTCTTGAAAAGGCAACGCAGATCGTGAAAACTGCCATTGAAAACTTCAAGAACAGAAAACCTGAATTAGTATATATTCCTCAGATGAAACAGAAAGCGACTGTAGGATATTCTACAGAAGCCATTGTGAAGGCTCTGGATGGCGTTGCAAATACACAGGTAGATGAACTTGGAACAACAAAACCGCTGTTACAGTGTATTACATCTGGTGTTCTCCGCGGTGCAGTTGCGATGGTAGGATGTAATAACCCGAAAGTACGTCCTGACCTGGCACATATCGAACTGATGAAGAAGATGCTGGCAAATGATATTATCGTTATCGCTTCCGGATGTTCTGCACAGGCTGCTGCAAAAGCAGGTTTAATGGATAAAGCTGCAAAGGATATCTGTGGTGATGGACTTAAGAGAGTCTGCGAACTGGCTGATATTCCTCCAGTACTTCACATGGGTTCCTGCGTTGATATTTCCCGTATGCTGGTTCTGGCAGCTACACTGGCAAAAGATGCCGGGCTGCATATCTCACAGCTTCCTGTTGTAGGATGTGCTCCTGAGTGGATGTCTGAAAAAGCCGTTTCTATTGGAAACTATGTAATTGGTTCCGGTATTGATACCTTCTTGGGTGTTGATCCTTACGCTTCAGGTTCCAGCGAAATGGTTGAAATTCTGACAAACGGCACAAGAGAATGGTGTGAAGCAGCGTTTACTGTAGAAAAAGATATTGAAAAATTAGGTGATGCCATGATGGCAAGAATCGAAGAGAAGAGAGCTGCTCTTGGAATCTGATCGCCTCATAGAGGAAGGCTCTTTTGAGAGCCTTCCAAAGACATAACTTAAGAAAGGTGAATGACATGAAAATTGCAGTTACAGGAAAAGGCGGCGTAGGAAAAACAACTTTTGCGGCGACACTTGCCCGGTTATATGCAGAAGAAGGCAGAAATGTGCTGGCAGCAGATGTGGATCCGGATGCGAATCTGGGATTGGCTCTTGGGTTTGATGAGGAAACTCTGGATTCCATTGTTCCTATCACCAAAATGAGAAAACTCATTGAGGAGAGGACCGGGGCCGGGGAGGATAATCAGTTTTATAAACTGAATCCACAGGTCAGCGATATTCCGGATACTTATTCAAAGACGGTAAACGGTGTGAAACTGTTAGTGCTTGGAACCGTAGAAACCGGCGGCGGCGGCTGTGTCTGCCCGGAGCATGTAATGCTCCGAAGAATTATTAATAATTTAGTGCTCCACAGAGATGATGTGGTTATTCTGGATATGGAAGCCGGACTTGAACATTTGGGACGGGGGACTACAGAGTCTATGGACCAGTTCATTGTTGTTATCGAGCCGGGCGCCAGAAGCGTACAGACATATAAAAATGTAAAACGTCTTGCAGAAGATCTGGGAGTGAAACAAGTGCGTGTAGTGGCAAACAAAGTAAGAAACGCGGAAGATGAAGAGTTTGTAAAAAGCCGTATTCCGGCAGAAGATCTGCTTGGATTCATTCACTACAATACAGAAGTTATGGATGCGGATCGTCAGGGAAAATCCCCTTACGATTTCAGCAATACAGTAAAAGAAGAGATCACAAAAATCAAGACCATAATCGATGAGGGATTATGAGAAGGTTAGGAGGAAAAAACATTGACATTATTTGAAACAGTATTTAGTGGAAATGACGCTGTCTATGGTTTGACAGAAAACGCTATCAACGCAGCCATTGAGCAGCACGGTGCTGACAAAGCAGTCAGCTTTCCGAACACAGCATACAGCTTACCATGCTATTATGCAGTGACAGGTGTAAAGGTAGGTACTTTGGGAGAATTAAAAGAAGCTCTTGGAGTTGTAAAAACTTTAATGACAAGAGAAAACAGAACACATGATGTATTTATGTCAGGTGTTGCAACTGCTCTGTGTGCAGAATTTATTGAAGTATTAAAATACATCGACGGAGCAACTCCGTATGAAGAACCCTGCTATGGACATCTGGCAGACGCTGTAATCCGTGAACTGGGTGTCCCCCTTGTAACAGGTGATATTCCGGGTGTTGCTGTTATTCTTGGAAAGGCTCCTACAGCAGAAGAAGGCGTTGCTCTGGTTAAGAGTTATCAGGCACAGGGTATCCTGGTAACACTGGTAGGCGACATTATTGATCAGCTGGCAGAAACTGGAATGAAGACAGGAGCGAATGTACGTGTTATTCCGTTAGGAAAAGACGTTACTTCTGTTATCCATGTTGTATCTGTTGCATTAAGAGCAGCTCTGATCTTCGGTAACATTACACCAGGTGATGCTGCAAACTTAATGAAATACACAATGGAACGTGTTCCTGCATTTGTAAATGCATTTGCACCGTTAAATGATGTGATCGTTGCATGCGGCGCAGGCGCTATTGCGTTGGGATTCCCTGTAATCACAAACCAGGAAGGCGTAGCAGAAGTTCCCAAGAGCCTGATCTGCCAGCCGGATGTAAGCAAATTCAATGCTACTTCTCTGGAAGCTAGAGACATTAAGATCAAAATTACAAATATTGATATTCCTGTTGCCTTTGCATCCGCATTTGAGGGTGAGATTATTCGCCGCGGCGATATGCAGGTAGAATTTGACGGTTCCCGTGTTGACTGTGCTGAGCTGGTTCAGACTGTGGAAGCTTCTGAGATTGAAGACCACAAGATTACTGTTGTCGGACCTGAAGCAGATGATATGGAACTGGGAAGCAAGAACAATATCGCTTATGTGGTAAAAGTTGCCGGAAAGAATATGCAGCCTGATTTTGAACCTGTTATTGAGCGTAAGTTCCATAACTACATCAACTGCATCGAAGGTGTATACCACACAGGACAGCGTGATATGCAGCGTATCCGTATCAGCAAAGATGCTTTCAATGCGGGATTCCGTATCAGACACATTGGTGAAGTATTATATGCTTCTGTAAAGAATGAGTTTGATGCTGTTGTAGATAAATGTGAGGTTGTTATCTACACAGATCCGGCTGAATGTACAAGAATCCGTCACGAAGTGGCAATTCCTACCTTTGATAAACGTGACGATCGTCTGAAGAACCTTACAGATGAGTCTGTAGATGTATACTACAGCTGTATTCTGTGCCAGGCATTCTCTCCGTCTCACGTATGTGTGGTTACACCGGAACGTCTTGGTCTGTGCGGTGCTGTATCATGGCTGGATGCAAAAGCTACAAACGAACTGGATCCGAATGGTCCATGTCAGGTGATCACAAAAGAGAGACCGATTGATGAGAGAATCGGTGAATATGAAGATGTAAACGAAGCTGTACAGAAGTTCTCACAGGGCGCTCTTCAGGATGTATCTCTGTATTCCATTATGGAGAAACCAATGACTTCCTGCGGATGCTTCGAATGTATCTGTGGTATCGAACCATTCTCCAATGGTGTTGTTATTACAAACCGTGAGTATGCAGGTATGACTCCTCTTGGAATGACCTTCCCTGAACTGGCTTCCATGACAGGCGGCGGTGTTCAGACACCTGGATTCATGGGACATGGAAAACATTTCATTGGTTCCAAGAAATTCATGAAAGCAGAGGGCGGCGTTGAGCGTATCGTATGGATGCCGAAAGAACTGAAGGAAACAGTTGCTGAAAGACTGAATGAAACAGCAAAAGAACTGTATGGTATTGAAAACTTTACAGATATGATCGGTGATGAAACAATTGCTACAGATCCGGAGACACTGGTAGCATTCTTAACAGAGAAGAACCATCCGGCACTGGGTATGGATCCGATGATGTAAGAATTCTTGTGAAATAGAATCTGGAAATGGGAGAGTCGATAAAAGGCACTCCCGTTTCCTGCTTTAGAGGAAAGTTGATAAAAAAACTCTAAATTACGGATAAAAGATCAGTCCGTTTAAGGCAAATCTGACAAAAGAATTTTCTGAAAGACAGAGGGGAATCTTGTCAATATTGTCTGTTATGTAGTATAATGTAGGCGGCAGATGCGGATTGCCATTACGGATTTGCCGGTTATTAATAATATGAAGGAGGCTAATGGAAATGCCGTTTAATCAGAAACCACAGAAATTCAATGCAAACATTAACACAGTTGAAATTGGCTGCGGGGACAAAGCAATGAAATTAGGAGGAGAATGCACATTCCCTTTCTACACATTTGATGCACCTATGGAAAATTCACCAAAAGTAGGTGTTGAAATTTCCGATATGGGTATTGCAGACAT
>CALWHD010000181.1 GCA_944380235.1 uncultured Blautia sp. | reverse complement strand
AGAAATCCACGATTCTGGTAGCAGAAGGTAAGAAAGAATCCGAGATCCTGGATGCTGAGGCTGAGAAGCAGGCAACGATTCTCCGTGCAGAGGCAGAAAAGGAGAAGATGATCCGCGAGGCAGAAGGTCAGGCAGAAGCAATTCTGAAAGTACAGCAGGCAAAGGCAGATGGTATCCGCTTTATCAAAGAAGCCGGTGCAGATCAGAGTGTACTGACATTGAAAAGTCTGGAGGCTTTTGCTGAAGCAGCCGACGGAAAGGCTACCAAGATTATCATTCCTTCTGAAATCCAGGGAATCGCAGGTCTTGCGGCTTCCCTGAAAGAAGTTGTAACAGAAGAGAAATAAGGAAATGCAGGCAGAAAAAAGAGCTGCGGCACATGAAAAGAAGAAACAGAAAACAGCAAGGGGGCTGATGCAGGGATGCAGCAGTCCTTTTGTGCTATAGACGAAAGCATAGTTTTCGCGGAAGAAGGAAGGTGATGGAATGGAAGCAGTGATAGACCTTACAAAAGAATACGGGCTTGTCCTGGAAGGCGGAGGCGCCAGAGGCGCTTATCAGATCGGAGCCTGGAAAGCATTGGCAGAGGCGGGAGTAAAGATCAGAGGAGTGGCTGGAACCAGCGTAGGTGCCCTGAACGGTGCGCTGATCTGTATGGGAGATGTAGAGAATGCCCAGGAATTGTGGGAGAATATTTCCTATTCCCAGATCATGTCTGTGGATGATGAGAAAATGAGACAGCTTCTGCATGGGCGAACATTCCATGTGGAAATGCTCCGGAATGCCATGGATTATTTGACAGAGGGAGGGCTGGACATCACACCCCTGAAAAATCTGATCGCAGGAAAGATTGATGTGGAGAAAATAAAAAACTCTCCCGTGGATCTGTATGTACTTACTTTCAGCGTGGATGAATTTAAGGAGATGGACATTGACGTGAAGGAAACAGAACCGGAGCTGATCAAGGACTATCTGCTTGCGAGCGCCTATTTGTTTCCTCTGTTTAAAAATGAAAAGCTTCACGGCAGGACTTATATTGACGGTGGAGCTATCAATAATGTTCCGCTGGGTTCTCTGGTAGACAGAGGATATGAGGATATTATTGTTGTACGGATCTACGGGATCGGAAGAGAGAAGCGGGTGAAGATACCGGAGGGAACCACGGTCTATACCATTGCCCCTTCCGTGAGTCTTGGGAATATCCTGGATTTTGATCCCAAAAAAAGCAGGCTTCATATTAAAAGAGGCTATTTTGATGCAAAAAGGATGATTTATGGGCTTGCGGGAAAAATTTATTATATTGATGAACAGGAAGAAGAGTGTTATTATTTAAAGCAACTGATAGATTTAGCGCCGGAAGTTTATGAGTACCTTGTGGATATCCATAAGCTGGATCCGGACCCCCGCCTGTATTTGAGAAATATGACAGAGATCATCCTTCCGGTCCTGGCGGAAGAGATGAAGCTGGGGAAAAACTGGAATTACCGGGAACTGTATCTCGCCATGCTGGAGGCAACTGCAAAGCTCTGCAGGGTTCAGAAGTATCAGATCTATACGGTACGGGATCTGCAGAAGAAGGTAAAGGAGAGGCTGGTGAAGCTGAACGGCGGGGAACTGCCTGCCTTTGTGCAGGTGATTTCGAAAGATGGATTGATATAATGCCGGGTTCGTTCTGCGGAGCCGGACAGAATGACAGAAAAAACAGGGAGGACAAGTAAATGGATTTAAAAGGACGTAACTTTCTTACACTGAAGGATTTCACAAAAGAAGAAATCGAGTATCTCATTGATCTTTCAATGGAATTAAAGGAGAAAAAGAAAAAAGGCATTCCCGTAGACACTTTAAGAGGAAAAAATGTAGCGCTGATCTTTGAAAAGACAAGTACAAGAACCCGCTGCTCCTTTGAAGTAGCTGCTCATGACCTGGGCATGGGAACCACTTACCTGGATCCAAAAGGCTCCCAGATCGGGAAAAAAGAGAGTATCAAAGACACCGCCAGAGTGCTGGGAAGGATCTATGACGGAATTGAATACAGAGGATTTGGACAGGAGATCGTGGAAGAACTGGCAAAATATGCCGGTGTACCGGTCTGGAATGGACTGACCAATGAATATCATCCCACACAGATGCTGGCAGATCTGATGACCATCAAGGAGCATCTCGGAAAAGTAGAAGGTGTGAAGCTGGTATATATGGGAGATGCCCGCTATAATATGGGAAATTCTCTGATGATCCTGTGTGCGAAGATGGGTATGCATTTTGTTGCCTGTGCGCCGAAGAAATATTTCCCCAATGAAGAACTGGTAAAGCAGTGCAGAAAATATGCTCAGGAATCGGGAGCAACCATTACCCTGACAGAAGATGTAAAAGAGGGTACAAAGGGAGCAGATGTTATCTGTACAGATGTATGGGTTTCTATGGGTGAGCCGGATGAAGTCTGGGAAGAGCGTATCCGCGAACTGACCCCCTATAAGGTGACCAGGGAAGTTATGGAAAATGCGGGAAGCCAGGCAATCTTCCTTCACTGCCTGCCCTCCTTCCATGATCTGGAAACAGAGATCGGAAAGGAAATGGGAGAAAGATTTGGACTGCAGGATATGGAAGTCACAGATGAGGTCTTTGAGTCTCCTCAGTCTGTTGTATTTGATGAAGCGGAAAACAGAATGCATACAATCAAAGCTGTGATGGCAGCAACTCTTGGAGCTTAGGAAGATGAATTTTTCAGAAAGCCTTTTTAAGGAACTGGAGACAAAATGGCTGGGGCATCATGTTTTCTGGAAACCGGAGGTGGATTCTACCAATACCTGGGCAAAACAGGCAGGAAAAGAAGCTCTTTTGTCCGGGGATGAAACACTGGACGGAGCTCTGTTTGCGGCAGGCTGCCAGACAGGAGGAAAGGGCAGATTCGGGCGTGTATGGACTTCTCCTCCGGGAGAAAATCTGTATATGACGCTGCTTTTGTTCCGCCCCCGGGTCAGACCGGAGAATGCATCCCGGCTTACTTTGGTCATGGGGCTGTCTGCAGCGCAGGCTGCCAATGAAATTTTGGACAGATATGGGAAAAGGAAGAGCGCAGGGATCAAGTGGCCCAACGACGTGGTGGTTGGGGGAAAGAAAATCTGCGGAATCCTCACAGAAATGCAGATAAAGGAAACAAGGGCAGAATATATCATTATCGGTGTGGGAATTAATATCAATCAGCAGGTTTTTCCGGAGGAGATCAGGGACAAGGCGACTTCCCTGGGAACAGAAGCAGGAGAAAAGCTCAGCCTTTCCAAAGTCGCGGCACGGACGCTGGAATACTTTGAAAAAAATTATGAGCAGTTTTTAATGACACAGGATCTTTCCCGGCTGAGGGAGGATTATGAAAAGCTTCTTCTGAATAAAGACCGGCAGGTCCGCATTCAGGAAAAAGAGAAAGAATACTGTGCAGTGGCAAAAGGGATTACAGACACAGGGGAACTTGTGACAGAGGACGAAGAGGGAAATGTGAAAAAGATTTTTTCCGGTGAGGTCTCTGTGAGAGGACTGTACAGTTACGTTTAACCGGGAAAAGGAGAAATGGATGTATAAAGATAAGATTGTTTTATGCGGCGCAAGCGCCTATGAACAGAAATATTATTTTAATCAGGATTTTTCATCGCTGCCTCAGTCCATCCAGGATGAGCTGCACATTATGTGTGTACTGTACACGGAAGAGATCGGAGGGATCCTGACTCTGGAATTCGATGAGCAAGGAAATCTTCAGTTTCAGGTGGAATCTCTGGAGGCAGATGCCATGTTTGACGAGATCGGCAGCGTCTTGAGGATCAAAGAGATCCAGAGAGAGAAAAGAGAGCTTCTGGAGGCCCTGGAACTTTATTACAGAGTATTTTTCCTGGGAGAAGATGCTCCGGAACTGGAAGACAAAGAAGAGTGAGATTAGGAGATGCTGTATGCTGTTAGTAATTGATGTGGGAAATACTCATATTACCCTTGGAGTATTTGATAAGAAAGAACTAAAGGGAACCTTCCGCATGACTACCAGACAGAGCCGTACTTCAGATGAGTACGGAATTTTGATGTGTAATATGCTGGAATACAGGGGAATTCAGAAGGAGCTGGTGGATGATGTGATCATCAGCTCAGTTGTGCCGGATGTGATGCATTCCCTTATCAGCAGTGTCATAAAATACTTTAATACCAAGCCATATAATGTGGGGCCGGGATGTAAAACGGGTATCCGCATTAATGCTATTAATCCAAAGGAAATCGGGGCTGACAGGATCGTGGACGCGGTAGCAGCGTATGAATTGTACGGCGGTCCTGTGCTGGTGCTGGACTTTGGGACAGCCACAACCTATGATCTGATCACAGAAGACGGCAGCTTTGTGGCGGGTATTACTTCGCCCGGAATTGAGATCAGTGCAAAAGCTTTGTGGCAGGATGCGGCCAAGCTTCCGAAGATTGCTATCGAAAAACCGGATTCCATTCTTGCCAAGGAAACCATCAGCAGTATGCAGGCAGGGCTGGTTTACGGCTATATCGGACAGGTAGAGTATATTGTAAAGAAAGTCAGAGAAGAATCCGGAATCGAAAACCTGAAAGTGGTGGCAACCGGGGGACTGGGCAAGATCATTGCAGATGAGACGGATTCTATTGATGTATACGATGCCCAGCTTACTTTAAAAGGGCTCAGAATTATTTATGAGAAAATCAAGAAAAGCAGAGGTAGGGAATGAAGTTAAAGATCGGCAGTGTGACCCTTGAGAACAATCTGATACTGGCACCCATGGCAGGAGTAACAGACCTGCCATTTCGTTTGCTGTGCAAAGAGCAGGGCGCAGGGCTTATCTGTACAGAAATGGTCAGTGCAAAGGCAATACATTTTAAAAATAAAAATACGGAGAGCCTGATGGAAATCCATGACAGAGAGCGTCCGGTATCCCTGCAGCTTTTCGGTTCAGAACCTGATCTTATGGCAGAGATCGCAAGGCAGATTGAGCCCAGGAACTTTGACATTCTGGATATCAATATGGGATGTCCGGTACCGAAAGTGGTAAATAACGGGGAAGGATCTGCACTGATGAAAAATCCCAAGCTGGTTCATGAGATCATTTATAAAGTATCCAGGGCAGTGAAAAAGCCTCTTACCGTGAAAATCAGAAAAGGATTCACAGAGGACAGCATTAATGCCGTGGAGATCGCGAAAATCGCGGAAAATGCGGGAGCAGTGGCTGTGGCTGTTCATGGAAGGACAAGAGAGCAGTATTATTCCGGAAAAGCGGACTGGGATATTATCCGGCAGGTAAAAGAGGCAGTCTCTATTCCTGTCATCGGCAACGGAGATGTGGATTCTCCGCAAAAAGCAGAAGAACTGGTGAAAGAGACCGGATGTGACGGAATTATGATCGGGCGTGCTGTCAGGGGAAATCCCTGGCTGTTTTCCAGGATCCTCCATTATCAGGAAACGGGAGAGGTTCTGCCAAAGCCGGGCATCGAAGAGATCAGGGAAATGATGCTGCGCCATGCAAGGCTGCAGCTGGAATATAAGGGTGAGTACACAGGCATGCGGGAGATGCGGAAACATGTGGCGTGGTACACCGCGGGAATGCCTCATTCGGCGGCGATCAGAAGGCTGGTGAATGAGGTAGAATCCTATGAACAGCTGGAAGAACTGGTCAGCAGATTATAGGACCATAAAGTATAAAAAATTTGTAAAAAGATAGAAAGTATGCGGGTTTGGGTAGTATTTCCCTTGACATCGGCATATCTATTATTTATAATATTAGGACTGTTGAAAGCGATATTTGTACAGGCAGGGGATTATGTCCGTGCCTGTTCAATTATAGGAGAAAGGGTGTAGAATTAAAATGGAAGAAAAGAAAACAATACTGACTTATGCAGGACTGACAAAACTGGAAGATGAACTTCATGACTTAAAAGTGAACAAGAGAAAAGAAGTTGCGGAAAAGATTAAAGAAGCCAGAGAGCAGGGTGATTTATCTGAGAACGCGGAATACGATGCTGCAAAGGATGAGCAGAGAGATATCGAAGCAAGGATTGAAGAAATTGAGAAGATCCTGAAAAATGCAGAAGTTGTGGTAGAAGATGAAGTGGATCTGGATAAGATCAGTGTGGGATGTAAGGTAAAGGTTCATGATGTAGAATTTGATGAGGAAATCGAATTCAAGATCGTGGGTTCAACAGAAGCAAACAGCCTGGAAGGCAAAATTTCCAACGAATCACCGGTGGGAAGAGCTCTCATCGGCGCAAGAAAAGGGGACACCGTTTCCGTGGAAATGCCTGCAGGCGTTATGGAATATAAAGTTCTGGAAATCGAAAGAAATATTTAAAGAGTATAAGGAGAGTGTACAAAGTGGCAGAGCAGCAGAAGAAAGTACAGGAACAGGATTTAAACCAGTTATTGAAGGTGCGCCGGGAAAAGCTGGCTGAACTCCAGGCAAACGGCAAGGATCCGTTCCAGATTATGAAGTATGATGTGACTCATCACAGCATGGAAATTAAAAACGCTTTTGAGGAGCTGGAAGGAAAGTCTGTTTCTATAGCAGGACGTATGATGTCCAAACGTGTTATGGGAAAAGCTTCTTTCTGCAATGTTCAGGACCTGCAGGGATCTATCCAGTCTTATGTGGCAAGGGATAACGTGGGTGAGGAACCTTATAAAGAATTTAAGAAATTGGATATTGGCGATATTGTGGGAATCAAAGGCGAAGTCTTCAAGACAAAAACAGGTGAAATTTCCATCCATGCCACTGAAGTGACACTTCTCTCCAAGAGTCTGCAGATCCTTCCGGAGAAGTTTCATGGTCTTACCAACACAGACCTGCGTTACCGCCAGAGATATGTGGATCTGATCATGAATGCGGATGTAAAAGATACTTTTATCAAGCGCTCCAAAATTATTGCCAGCATCAGGAATTATCTGAACGGACAGGGATTCCTGGAAGTGGAAACTCCTATGCTGGTGGCAAATGCCGGCGGGGCTGCCGCACGTCCTTTTGAGACTCATTTCAATGCCCTGGATGAGGACTTTAAGCTGCGTATTTCTCTGGAGCTGTACTTAAAGAGACTGATCGTAGGCGGACTTGAGAGAGTTTATGAAATCGGACGAGTTTTCAGAAATGAAGGTCTTGATACAAGGCACAACCCGGAATTTACGCTTATGGAGCTGTATCAGGCATATACAGATTATCACGGCATGATGGATCTGACAGAAAATCTGTACCGCCATGTGGCACAGGAAGTTCTGGGAACAACTAAGATTATTTATAATGGCGTGGAGATGGATCTGGGAAAACCATTTGAAAGAATTACCATGGTTGATGCTGTAAAGAAATACGCAGGCGTTGACTTCAATGAGATCCATACTTTGAAGGAAGCCAGAGCTGTGGCAAAAGAGCATAAAGTAGAGTATGAAGAACGTCATAAGAAAGGCGATATCCTGTCCCTGTTCTTTGAAGCTTTTGCGGAGGAACACCTGATCCAGCCTACCTTTGTTATGGATCATCCTGTTGAGATATCTCCTCTGACCAAGAGAAAACCGGAGAATCCGGAGTATACAGAGAGATTCGAGTTCTTTATGAACGGCTGGGAGATGGCAAACACTTACTCTGAGTTAAATGACCCTATCAACCAGAGAGCCAGATTTAAGGCACAGGAAGAGCTGCTGGCGCAGGGAGATGAAGAGGCAAATACTACAGATGAAGATTTCCTCAATGCACTGGAAATCGGTATGCCGCCTACAGGAGGTATCGGATTCGGTATCGACAGAATGTGTATGCTGCTGACAGATTCAGCTGCGATCAGAGATGTTCTGCTGTTCCCGACCATGAAGTCACAGGGCGCGGCAAAGAATGAGGCAAACAATGCTGCCCAGACAGCACCATCTGCAGAAAAAGCGGCTGAAGAAGCTGCACCGGCTAAGGCGGAAATTGATTTCTCTAAGGTAGAAGTGGAGCCATTATTTGAAGACATGGTTGATTTTGATACCTTCAGCAAATCTGATTTCCGTGC
>CALWHD010000180.1 GCA_944380235.1 uncultured Blautia sp. | reverse complement strand
CCCATCGCGGTATAGCGGTTCTGAAAAATCGCCTCTCCCGCGAACATCCTGCCGAAAGCTTTTCCGATTCCTCCGTTTGACGTTGTCTCCATCTTCATATTCGGGGACATCCAGCTCATAGATCCCCGCTCCGTAATCATTGCTTCTCCGTCTTCCAGATAGCAGATCACTACCGGAAGTGTTTCACCTTTAATTTCATACTTCATAATTCTTCCTCCTCACAAATCGTTTAGTCTCAGTATCTGTACTATAAATTTTCCTTTTTTCATCATAACACACAAACATCGGCAGGGAAACTCCCCGCCAATGTCTGATAGTTGTGATTTTATACCCCTTCTCTTATACAGCCTGAATCACGGCTGTTCCACATCTTCTTCCGGTGGCTCTGTTTTCGGAAGCATAATATCTGCTTTAAACAGGTCCGCTTCCGTCGAAATTTTCAGAGTGCCATGCTGCAGTTCTGTAAAACTTTTGGCAATAGCCAGGCCAAGACCGGATCCTTCCGTATTTCTGGATGAATCCCCCCGCACAAAACGGTCTGTAATTTCGTCAACATTAAAGTTCAGCTCCTGTGCCGATACATTTTTCATAGAAATATGGACCTGATTTTCCAGCTCCTTCATCTCAATATAAACTCTGGTATGCGGCATGGCATATTTTGTAATATTGACAATCAGATTCTCAAAAATCCGGTAAGTTTTCTCGCTGTCCAGCCACATGACAAGCTTATGTTCCGGCAGCTTCCACCGGAATTCCAGATTCGCGCTCTTTATTTTGCTGTCATTTTCCAATCCCACCTGCTTCAGCAGATCTACAATATCCACCTTCATAAAATGCAAAACCACATTTTTGCTGGCAGCTTTGCTGATTTCAAACAAATCTTCAATCAGTACTTTCAGTCTGAGAGATTTACGCTCCAGAACTCCGACATATTCTCTGCGCTTTTCTTCATCCTTCTCATTTTTCAGAAGATCAATATAAGTAATAATCGCTGTAAGCGGCGTGCGCAGATCGTGGGAGACATTTGTTACAAGCTCGGTTTTCATACGCTCGTTCTTCACTTCTTCTTCTACCGCCTTTTTAAATCCGGCCTGAATCTTTTTCAACTCATCTTTAACCGGATTAAACATTCCCATGTCCCCCTCAATAGGAATATCCAGGCGCCCGTCCGCCAGCTGATTCGTAGACTGCAAAAGCAGACTGTATCTTTTCCTCAGATCATTTGTAAACTTCCGCAGGAAAAGGAACAGGCAGACAGAGTAGAGAATCAGGGCAAAGATTCCATAGAACCAGAAACAGCTGATTACCACCAGAATCACAAAATTTGCAATCACCAGCTTCAGAATTTTACGGTTTGTTCTGCTCCGGAAATCCAGATGAAGCAGCGCATCATACTGTTTCCGTACAAATTCCTTTATCTCTTTCACGAAACTGCTGTCTCCTTTGATCCAGCGGATTATGCGAACCGTAAGAGTTCTCTCGCGCCAGTAAGAACGGCCCATTGTAAAGATGCACCGAAGGCATGTAAAGCCCCAGTAAATTAACGCCCCCACTGCCATCCACACCAGGAAATTCACAGCGAGATCTGCAAGCGTATTCAGCGCATGGATCCGGCTGCGGATCAGACCGCCTTTTATCGTGTGATATACCATATTCCCACATGCATCCACACATCCAAATCCGATGAAAATTCCAAAGACTGCCGCTTCAAAAGGCGCCCGGAAGATTTTCCCTTTCCGTTCACCCACCACTTTGACGAAAGGAAGAAGCATCGCCGCAGCAGCTATGATTATAAAGAATGTCATAAATCTGGAATAAAAATCAGTATATACAATATCCCAGGTTCCAGGCTCAGGATAGTCAATTGTAGACATATATTCTTCTAAAGATTCCTGGGTCATCCCGTAAATAATCGTTCTGTTCTGTATACTTTCTTCGTCCATATACGTGTAATAGTATTCGCCTGCGCTTTCCAGGAACTGTGTTTCCAGATCGTACTCCTGCTCCGGTGTCAGCGCCGAGCCTGAAACCTGGATCCCGGAAATATCCCCGCTTCCTGAGAATGTGTACTTCACACGGAACGCATAGTATTCTGTCTCCTCATCCTTGAGCTGTTCTGCTCTTTTGGAATCAACGCCGGTGGTTAAAAGCTCTCCATCCTCATCAAACACCGCGCAGTCCATGTACTTTCTTATCAGGCCAAATGCATAGTATTCTTCCTGCATATCCAGTACATCGATGTCGCCGTATACGTCTTTATTCATAATGTAATTTCCAGCACTCAGATTATCGCTCATAGAAGAGAGTACATACTCCGCATCCGCCCGCGCAGGGACATAGGAATCCAGCTCATCACTGGTCCATCTGTAGGTCATCATCATCCCCGCAGAGCAAAGTGCGAGCACCAGAACAATAATCAGTCTGCCGATATTACAGCTGTTTTTCAATTTTGTAGCCAACTCCCCACACCACCTTCAAATATTTTGGATTTTTCGGATCAATTTCAATTTTCTCACGGATATTTCTCACGTGAACCATAATTGTGTCAGTGTTAATTGCCTTTTCCTGCCATACCCTCTCATAAATCTCCTCGGAAGAGAACACTCGGCCGGGATTCTTTGCCAGCAGTAAAAGAATCTTATATTCAATAGGCGTCATTTTCACCGGAACTCCGTCCACGCTGACTTCCACTGTGTCTTCATTAATTTCCAGGCCTCCGATCACATGTACATTTTCTTTTGGCGTCAGTTTTTCCAGGAACTTGCGGTATCGTCTCAGCTGAGAGTTGACACGCGCCATCAGTTCCATGGGCGTAAATGGCTTGGTTACATAGTCATCTGCCCCGATATTCAGCCCGGTAATCTTATCCACCTCCTCTGATTTTGCAGAAAGCATAATTACCGGGAAATCATACTTTTCCCTCAGTTTCATCGTCATCCTTATACCGTCCATCCGGGGCATCATAATATCCACAATCGCCAGGTGGATTTCTTCTCTTTCAATGATCTCCAGCCCTTCCACGCCGTCTGCAGCCTGAAACACTTTATATCCCTGACTCTGCAGATAGATCTGAACTCCTTCCCTGATCTCCTTGTCGTCTTCAACTATTAAAACGTGATTCGTTTCCATAACTTCTCCTTTTTCAGACAATTTCCCCCAAAGGGGACAGACCCCTTTGGAAAAGGCTACGTCCCCTTTTCGCTGATTTTTCTGACAATTTGTCCGAATTGTATTTTTCTTTCATCTTTCCTTCACGATTGTAGAGCATTTTCTGCGATACCGCAAGCCCGCTGTTGCGCCAGAGAGCCGCTGTATTTCCGCAGCCCGGCTTTATGCGCTTTCCCGGGTAAAAAAGGTTATTGCAGCATCCCCGAAGAAGTAACCTGCTCCTACAAAAACCAGATTCCACAGCAGAACTCCTCCCGCAGGGAACCCCGGCAGATTGAGATATTCAAGAAATACGATCAGATAAATAAAAAAAGCCCCGTATTTTAAGAAATAATCTGTCAGTTCCTGTATATTCATCTTCCGTACCTCCTTGACTGTTATGGTAGTGTCAAAACTACCTTCATTTTTTATTGTAAAAGTTACGTTTTACCTTGATTTTTCGGAGGTTTGCAAATTAAAAGAGCATTGACCTCCCTTTTCGTGTATAATGTCATCGACCAAAACAACC
>CALWHD010000179.1 GCA_944380235.1 uncultured Blautia sp. | reverse complement strand
TCCGGCTTTGTTGACTTGAGCCGGATGATCTCTCGATAATCAACCATAATTATCGACCTCCATAATGTATTTACACGATCAACTCGTGCATAAGACCATTATAGAGGGCTGCACTGGCAGCCGGAATTGTTGCACTGGATTTCCGGATGCCCTGCACTGAAAGTCCGAAAAGACCGCACTAAGTGAGTGGAATATTCACTCAAAATCTGAAAAAAATCATTCATGCATAAAATTAAACTGGTTAAAATGCCTTGAAAACAAAAAAAATAAAAAAGTATATTGACTAAAATGACGGAAAGTGATACAGTAAAGACACGAGGGGATAACGATAACATAATAATAAAACCCTAAAAGAATGGAAAATATTAAGCTGACAATCAAAGTAGTATAAAAGTTTTTAGTTAACTCGACTATAAGATAAGCCTGTGATATAATCTTCATATAGTAAATGTGGAGGGCAATATCATGGGCAGAAAAGCAACAAAAATTACACTTACACCAGAGGAGCGTTCTTATCTTGAATTGCAGACACGTTCCCGGACCATTCAGGCACAGACTGTTTGCAGAGCACGAATCCTTTTGCTAAAAGCTGAAGGAGAACCGATTAATACAATCGCCGATAAAGTTGGCATCAACCGATGCAGTGTTATGCTGTGCTTGAAAAAATTTAAGGAGGGCGGCATTGAAAACGCACTTTCTGATGCCCCCGGTCGTGGTCGCAATGCTGAAATCACAGATGATGAAAAGGCGTGGATTATTAACATCGCATGCCAAAAACCTGTCGATCTTGGCTATTCTGCCGAAGTATGGACCAGAGCCCTTCTGACCAAGCATATCCACCAGTTTGCCGAAGGAGCCGGTCATTTGCGCCTTTCAACCATAAGCCAGTCGAAGGTTCGTACAATCCTTGAAGAAGCTGAGATTAAACCTAACAAGATCAGGTACTACTGTGAGAACCGCGATCCCGACTTTGATCAGAAGATGCATAATGTCCTTCTGGTGTATAAGCAGTTGTCCCTTCAGTTCGATGAAAACGGCCAGTTGCTGCCTTTTCCTGAAGATGATCAGATAACTCATGTGCTCTCCTATGATGAGAAACCGGGTATACAGGCTATTGCCAATACAACCGAGGATCTTCTGCCGAATGATGCTCACAAAACAATCAGCAGAGATTATGAATACAGGCGTCTTGGAACCATTTCCCTGCTTGCAGGGATCGATCTGCAGACAGGGGAGGCAATTCCGCTTGTGAGGGATCGCCATAGCAGCAAAGAATATATCGAATTCCTTCAGCTATTGGATTCCAAATATCCCAAAGGGGATAAAATCCGATTAATATTAGATAATCTCCAGGTACATACCTCAAAGGAAACGAAAAAATATCTGGCTTCTGTTCCTGGAAGATTTGAGTTTGTATTCACGCCTAAACATGGTTCCTGGCTAAATCTTGTTGAAGGATTTTTCAGCAAACTCACCCGTCAGTCCTTAAAAGGCATTCGTGTAAAAACGAAAAACGAACTGGTGGAGCGAATATATAAATATTTTGAAGAAATTAATGATATCCCTGTCGTCTATCATTGGAAATATCGACTCGATGAAATCGATCCGAATGAAAAACCACAGGTTGAAACATTGCCTCTCAAAAGTCGAGTTAATTAATGACAGATATAGTAGAAAGATATATTGAAGGGTATACAAGAGAAAAAATATTTAATTGCAGAAAAAAACAGTCATAAAAATAAAATATATGAGCAATAAAATGTTAATGCTAACCTAATCGAGTGGAGGCAGAGAAATGAAGAAGAAGAGTGTGAGAACAGGAGCGAAAGGAAACTTATGGAGGCGTATAGCAAGAAACTGGGGATTATATCTTTTACTTCTCCCGGCATTGACATTACTGATCTGTTTTACCTATAAGCCAATGTACGGTGTCCTGATTGCTTTCAAGGAGTACAAACCGGTAAAAGGAATTCTGGGAAGTGCCTGGGCGGACCCCTGGTACAAGTATTTAAAAAAGTTTTTTGATTCTTTCCAGTTTAAGACGACTATTCGGAATACGCTGGTGATCACGTTATACAGCATGCTTGTGATGTTTCCGCTTCCGATCGTCCTGGCCCTGGGAGTCAACCAGCTGAAAAACAGAACTTACCGCAAGATTTTTCAGACTGTAACATATATGCCTCATTTTATTTCAACGGTGGTGATGGTAGGGCTGTTGACCCTGCTTCTTTCTCCGGGAAGCGGTCTTCTCGGCGCCATCTGTGGGATGCTTGGAATCGAAGCGCCGAATTTTCTCGGCCAGCCCTCCGCATTTAAACATCTCTATGTCTGGTCCGATGTCTGGCAGCATGTGGGCTGGGACAGCATCATTTACATAGCGGCTTTGTCCTCCGTGGATCCCAGCTTATATGAAGCGGCGACTGTGGACGGAGCGACCAATCTGCAGAAGATCAAATATGTAGATATTCCGATGCTGGTTCCCACGGCGGTAATCATGCTGATCATGAGATTTGGAAGCCTGATGAGTCTGGGCTTTGAGAAAGTATATCTGATGCAGAACGACCTGAATCTGACAGCAAGCGAAGTGATCTCTACTTATGTATACAAGATCGGTATTATCAACGTGCAGTACAGCTATTCGGCGGCGATCAATCTTTTCAGTACAGTGATCAATTTCATTTTACTTGTTCTGGTTAATCAGATCTCGAAAAAAGTAAGCGATAACAGTCTTTGGTAAAGAAAGGACGGGAAAAATGAGTACGAAGAGTAAAAGAAAATCCAAAGTGAAAATGTCACGTCAGGATAAGATTTTTCAGAAGGTGATCTATCTTTTGTCCGCGCTGATGCTGGTAATCGTCATTTATCCGCTCTATTTCGTTGTCATTGCTTCCTTTTCTGATCCGGCGGCAGTTGCGGGAGGGCAGGTATGGCTGCTTCCTAAGGGACTGACTCTGGATGGCTATAAAGAACTGTTCAAGCACAGTGAAATCTGGACCGGATACCTCAATACGATCCTTTATACGCTGGTCGGCACAGCGATCGGCCTGTTTGTAAACATTACGGCGGCTTATGCACTTTCCAGAAGAGATCTGGTGGGCAGAGGTTTTTTAAACTTACTTTTTGTATTCACGATGTTTTTTAACGGCGGTCTGATTCCTACATTTCTGACCGTTCAGGATTTTCATCTTGACAATACGTTCTGGGTAATGGTGCTTCCGTTTTCCGTGTCGGTCTATAACATGATCGTGGCGAGAACTTTTTTCCAGAACAGTATTCCGATGGACATTTATGATGCGGCAAGGATTGACGGCTGTGGAAACCTTCGTTACTTTGCCCAGATTGTTCTGCCCCTGTCAAAAGCGATTCTGGCAGTCATCGGCCTCTGGACGGCTGTCGGTTTGTGGAACTCTTACTTTAATGCGTTGATCTATCTGAAAGATTCCAGCCTGTATCCATTACAGCTGATTCTGAGAAATATTCTGATCACTAACAATATGCAGATGTCTCTGGGAAGCGGCGAAGCCATGCAGGTGGCATTACGTCTCTCCAATCTTATGAGATATTCCGTTATTATCGTTTCGACGGTGCCTATCATGTGCATTTATCCTTTTGTACAGAAGTATTTTAACCAGGGCGTTATGATCGGAGCCGTAAAGGGATGAGGATTGTAAAACATAACGGTGTTTTCATGTATAAAAACAAAAAGAAATGGAGGAAATGAAGATGAAGAAGAGAACGAAACGTGCAGTGAGCATGGTGCTGGCAGCAGGAATGATCGTTTCCATGGCAGGATGTGGCGCAGCCGCTGATAAGGGGGTTCATGAGAGTGGTTTGTCGATCACGGATGAGCCGATCACGGATGAGCCGATCACGGATGAGCCGGTGACATTGACGGTACTGACAACCCGCTGGGGAAACATGGGCGACAGTTTTACGGCCAATAAGTTTCTGACAGATCTGGAAGAAAAATGCAACGTGCATATCGAATGGCAGGTACAGTCTTTAAATGACTGGAGTGAGCAGAAGGGCATCATGCTGGCCAGCGGAGAGCTTCCGGATATTATCATTGGTTCCCAGACCTTCAATGATTCCGATATCATGAATAACCTGGAAATGTTCCAGCCGCTGGACGATCTCATCGACCAGTATATGCCCAATTACAAAAAAGCGTTGGAAGAGATGCCGGAACTGAAAAAACTGGCAACTTTCCCCGATGGAAAAATGTATTCCTTTACCAAGAACCTTCCCTTGAGGCCGAAGTCCTGCAATCAGCCGATTATCAATAAGAAATGGCTGGATAATCTGGGACTGGAAGTGCCTGAGACTCTGGATGACCTTTATAATGTTTTGAAGGCCTTCAAAGAGCAGGATGCAAATGGAAACGGAGACCCGAACGATGAGATCCCCATTTCCGGAGCGAAGGGACTCAGCATGGATCTTCTGAATCCTTTCGGAATCACAGATGTCAACGGAAAGAAAATGCTTGTGGCAGAGGACGGAACGCTGAGTTATTATCCGGTCACGGAACAATATAAGGAAGGTCTGAAATGGCTGAACAAGCTGTATCAGGAGGGCATCATTGATGCGGAAGCCTTCACTCAGGATGATACCATGCTGACGGCAAAAAGACAGGACCCGAACGTATCCAAGGTTGGTTTTGAGTATGCCTGGACCCATGAGGCAAATTTCGGAAAATGGACCGATGAGTATATTGAGATTCCGCCCATCAAAGGCCCGGATGGAAATGCATACACAGGCGGAGACGCAAATGGTGTATCTTCTCTTTCCAGAAACGAAGCAATGATTACTACTTATTGTGAGCATCCGGAAATTGCAGCAAGATGGTTGGATGAGTTTTACACGGGCGAAGCCAGCATTCAGAACTTTTGGGGATCGATCGGAACTGTGATCGAAAAGCATGATGACGGAACTTACTCTTTAAATGATCCGCCCGAAGGAACCAGCGCAGATTCCTGGTACTGGGATTCCAGCCTTCGTGATTTCGGACCGAAATACATCAGCAAGGATTTCGAGTCAAATATCAAACTTTCTACTAACACAGGCGACGGTATGAAAGCAGAAATCAGTAAGATCGCAGATGATACGATCACGATTCCGTATCCGAATGTAATGTTTACCGTGGAAGAAAATGAAGAACTTTCGACACTGACAACTGATATTGATAAGTATGTTGAGACCACCAGAGCAAAATGGGTTACGGAAGGTGGAATCGATGAAGAGTGGGACGCTTATATCGAGCAGCTGAATACGATGGGGCTGGAACAGCTGGTTCAGATTTATACAGACGCTTATGAGCGCTACACCGCGGAATGATTTCTGGCAACGAAATGCCGCAGCCACTGGAAAAATGGCTGCGGCATTTTTCTACAGGGAGGATTTGACATGAGTTGGGAACTGGATTTTGAAAGGGAAGAAACGATAGAGGATATTTTGAGACAGGCAGGCCTTTGCGGAAGTTTTCAGAAAGGGGAAGAAGCGGTTCTGAAGCTGAAAAAAGCTTACAGTGCCGTTTATGGTCTGGGTGAGCGGTTTAACGGAGTTAATCAGAAAGGAAAACAGGTACACGGAGAAGTCGTAGAAAAGTTCTGCCATCAGGGAGTAATCAGCTATTGTCCGGTGCAGTTTTTTATGACAGATGCAGGCTTTGGATTCTTTACGGACACGAGGACAGTGGTCGATTATGCGTTTGAAGAAGAAATCACTATAACTTTGAGAAAAGATCACGAGGGAAAATTTCCCAAAGGCGTTCTGCTGATAGGAACTATCAGCGAAATGCTTCAGGAATATGTCAGAAGAACCGGAGCAGTCCGCAGGATTCCCCGGTGGAGCCTTGGAATCTGGATGTCCGCGAACCGCTGGCATACGGAAAAGGAAGTTCTGGAGCAGGTGGAACGGGCGGAAAAGCTGGAATTTCCGGGGAGTGTGCTTGTGGTAGAGGCCTGGAGCGATGAAGCGACTTTTTACCGTTTTAATGAACATGGAGAATGGCCGCATCCGGAAGAAATGGTAAGGACGCTGAAGGAAAAGGGAATCCATACGGTTCTCTGGCAGATTCCGGTATTGAAAAAGATGGAGGAAGGGAAATCTCATCCGGTACTGGAAGAAGATATTGAATATGCAGTTAAACATGATCTCTGTGTGAAAAATCAAGACGGAAGTCTCTATCGCATTCCGGAGGATCACTGGTTTGGCGGTTCCCTTCTTCCGGATTTTTCCAGGAAAGAAACACGGGACTGGTGGTTTTCCAAACGGCAGTATCTTTTGGATATGGGTGTGGACGGCTTTAAAACGGATGGCGGAGAATTTGTTCTGACAGATGAGGCTGCAGTTGAGGATGGACGGACAGGAAAAGAGCTGAGAAATGCTTTTGCGGAGGATTATATCCGGGCATATGAAGAATTTGTCGGGCCGGAGAGGGTACTTTTTTCCAGAGCCGGCTACACAGGACAGCAGCGTTTTCCGATCCAGTGGGCCGGGGACCAGCAGTCTGAATGGTCGGAACTCCGTGGCGTACTTTCTGCAGGACTTTCGGCGGGGCTTTCCGGAATCACTTACTGGAGCTTTGATATCGGAGGTTTTGCAGGGCCGCTTCCGACGGCGGAGCTTTATGAAAGGGCGACACAGCTGGCCGTGTTTATGCCGGTGATGCAGTGGCATTCGGAGCCGGTGGGAGGTCAGTTTGCGGAGCTGATGCCCTCAGCTGGCGGTATCAATGACAGAAGCCCCTGGAATCTGGCGCGCATTTATGGGGATGCGGAGTTTTTGAAAAATATCAGAAAGCTTCACAATCTCCGGATGAATTTCCTGTCCTATCTTGCCTGGGAAGCGGAGAGAAGCGCGGAAGGAAGTATTCCCATGGCCCGGCATCTTGCACTGGATTATCCGGAGGAGCCTTACAATGAATGTTTTGAGCGGGAATTTCTGCTGGGGGATCTTCTGATCTGTCCTGTGGTAGAAGAGGGGATGAAGGAAATCACTGTTTATCTTCCGAAAGGCAAATGGTATCCGGTTTCATCCGTTCTTTTTGGAAATGTTCAGGAGGAAAAAGAAGTGTTTTATGAGGGTTCCACCTTCTATGTGCTGCCGGTAAAAGAACATGGGATTCCAGTCTTTTTAAGAGAGGGAGGAATGTTTGCACTGGAGCTTCCCAAGAATGGAAAACCGGGCGAAAGAAGTTGGAACATCCAGGAGACAGAACTTTGCATCTGGGTAGCAGGAGAAAAAGGTGAGAGAAACTGCTCCGACGGGAACGGAGAAACGCTCCATATATCCTGGGGAACAGAAGATATCCAGGCAGTTTATCGAAAAAAGAATACAGAAAAAGACTGTAAGAAAATCTGGTTAAAATAGGCTAAAAAAAGGGGCTGTAAAATAAGTCTCTGATAAAGAAACGCTAGTTCCGGCAAGTGCCGGTTCTAGCGTTTCTTTACGTTGATATTCTCATTTCTTGTAAAACTACCACTTTTTTATGAAAAAAAGATACACTTAATAAGCCTGGATAACTAGCAGGCAAATTTTATGCAATCATCAGTTGCCGTTGTTTTTTGTTATGATACTTATAAAGTGTTGCTGATTTCTCTCTTTGACCGAGAACTGATGTCCTGTATTGTCCACAGACAGCTCATATCACTGTCCAAGTTACTTTTGGTTTTGCCGGGGCACACAGCCCCGGCAGATAGCACTTATTCAAT
>CALWHD010000178.1 GCA_944380235.1 uncultured Blautia sp. | reverse complement strand
CGCATCATAAAATACTCACTCTCCACAGTGCAGTCCTTCATCTCAATTCCACTCACTGACCATCCAAACTCCGGTGAAAATATATGGCAATTCTCCATTTTTACATCACTGCACTCCCTGAGAACCTTGATACCGTGAAGCTTTGTATCTCTTATATCAATATGATCAGAATACCATAGTGCCGCGCGGCACAGTTCTGTCATCTCAGAATTGCGGATCTTCAGCCCGTGGTCATGCCAAAAAGGATATCTCAGGTTAAAGAAACTATTTTCCACCTGCACATCCCGGCACTCTTTAAAAGCACTTTCTCCGTCGGCAGGACCGTCAAAGGAACAATCCTTTACCATAATCTCCCTGCTGCCGTAAAGAGCGCGCTCTTCATCAAAAGTTTTATTATGAATTAATTCCATGATTCATGCCTCCTGTTTAACATAAATTTTATTTTCTGTATCATTTTCTTTCATGGAAATCTGACATTCCATTTATATAATTTAAGTATACGCTCACGGAAGGCAAAGGACAAATACCTATATAGTATCGCGGTCCATAGCTAAAAGTAATAACACTCCGCCAACTATTAAACGGGCAGTTTTCGGCTGCCCGTTTTCTGTGTTTTATTCAAATTCATTTATAAATAGTCAGAAACTATTTTTACAGCTATTTCTTTTGCCTTGACGCTGGACACGCCTTGATCAGCCGTCTCTCCCAAATATACACAAAAGAAAATTCTTTTATCAGCAGAATCAGCGAAACCGTTAAATATACGTGTAGAATTTTCCGGTTTGATTATCCCATTCTCCAATGCAACCAAAGAAGAAATTATTTTGAAAGTAGAACATGGTGATCGTTGGATTATTCCTCCTGAGAATCCTCTGCTGCACCTTCTGCCGCCTGAGAATCTTCTTCTGTAATTACAGAATCTAATTGTCCTGTTTCTTCTGGACTTTGTATTTCTTGATTTTGCTTTCCGCACGCTGTCAATGCCAAAGCTGAAAAGTTTATATTTTTTTCATTTCCCTAACCTCTTAATTATCTCTTTATTCTTTCGTTAAGTTTAGCATACCATCAGGCAATCTACAATGCATTTCCCCGTGAAGATTACAGTAAGGCTTCCGTCATCGTAAAAATTGGATTTTTTAGGAAAACGGTATTGTCTTTATAGTTAAAACTTCAAACAGCTGAAAGATGATGTTTGGTATCTTTTTGGTAACTATACCACAATATTGTGCGTACTTAACACCGATAAAAAGCATGGTTATAATAAAGCCAGAAACAAGATCAACAAATTACTTAAAAACGGAGGTAAACATTATGAAAATCGCAGTTATTTGTGCCAATGGAAAAGAAGGAAAACTGATCGTGAAAGAAGCTGTAGAGAGAGGACTCGATGTCACTGCAGTTGTACGCGGAGAAAATAAATCTGCAGCGTCAAAGGTAATCCAAAAAGACCTTTTTGACCTTACATCAGCTGATCTGGAATGTTTTGATGTTGTAATCGACGCTTTCGGCGCATGGACGCCGGAAACCCTGCCGCAGCATGGAACTTCTCTGAAACATCTCTGTGACCTTGTAAGCGGAAAAGATATCCGGCTGCTTGTTGTAGGCGGAGCAGGAAGTCTGTATGTAAATCCGGAGCATACCGCACAGGTCATGGACGGAGCTGATTTCCCAGATATCTTTAAACCACTGGCATCCCATATGGGGAAAGCTCTGGACGAACTGCGCACCAGAAATGACGTAAAATGGACCTATATGAGTCCGGCTGGAGACTTCCAGGCAGACGGAGCCAAAACTGGAAAATACATTCTGGGCGGTGAAGAGCTGACGCTGAACTCAAAAGGCGAAAGCATGATCAGCTATGCGGATTATGCAGTCGCCATGGTTGACGAAGCTGCAAAAGGGAATCACATTCAGCAGAGAATTTCTGTAGTGGCTGAATAAGATCAACCTCCAAAAAATCCCTCTGCCTAAAAGGCAGAGGGGTTTTTTCCAGGGTGCAGCGGTCCGTAAAAATAGCTTGCAGTTGCGCCCCCGTCTATTAAAACTGTAGATCCTGTAATAAATACTCCTTTCTCACTCATTAAAAGTTCTGCCACATTTGCCACTTCGTCCGGTGTTCCGGGACGCCCGGCAGGACAGTTGGCAAACATATTCTTATAGAAATCCCCTCTGGGTCCGCTAAACTCATCCACTGCCAGCGGCGTTACAATAATCCCCGGGGCAATATCATTAATGCGTGCCCTGCGTCTTCCCCACTTCACGGCCTCTGCCATGACCCTCTTTTCATTGCACCGCTTCGCCATCTGATAGGCATGCAGTGTATCCCGGATGTTTTCCGGCTGCAGCATCGGAAGACCTAACAGTTCTTCCGCAGGTGTCACTGCCAGCAATTCATCCTCTTCAGGTGTCAAAGCCGGCATCCTCCATCCGGACTGGCTGGAAATGGTAACGCCGGCTCCTCCTTCCCTGATGATCTTTCCTACTTCTTCCAGTAAAACAGCAGTTCCGTAGAGATCCACTTTTAAAATTGTTTCCACTGGCGCCTGACTGGGGGAAACGCCTGCTGCATTCACCAGCATAGAAATCTCCCCATACTTCCGTGCCTCCTCCAGAAAATTCATAATAGAATCCCGTGAGGACAGATCCATTTCCACTGCAGCTGTGTCAAATCCTGTATCCTTCATAGAGTCCGCAGCAGCCTGCGCCTTTTCCAGACTTTTATCTCCCACTACGATTTTCTTTCCATATCCCATCCTTCTGGCAATAGCCATACCGATCTGACCTGCGCCTGTTAAAATCATCACATCTTTCATATCTGTTTTTCCTCCTCATTCACCGGAATTTTCTTTCTGTGTCTATATTTTACAAATCTCCGTCCTATCAAACAATTCCGATTTCCGTTGAATATCATAAGAAAAACTTATCCGTACATTTAAAATTGAGCCTTCAAAATTTCTGCAAAACTCTCTACATAATACCCGGAATTATCTGTCCTCCAAAAGGCACAATAATTCCTGCATACCGGTTTTCCGTTCCGGTGAAGCAAAATTCGCCGCAGATTTTTCCCTATTTCTGTATGGTTCTCTCCTCCCTCTACCGGCATGAAGCCCCTTCCCCCAATAACCATCAGTCTGGCTTCCTCCAGGTTGGGCGCATAAACAAATTCTCCCCGAATGCCCAGAATTTCCCGATAAAAAGTTTTCTCTGTCTCCCACTGTTCCGGAGATGCAACCAAAATGCAGGGAGTATTCTTCAGCTCCTCCGTTTCAATGCAGGAACGATCCGACAGGGGATTGCGCGCCGCGATTTCCACATAACACTCTTTCGCCGCCAGAACACAATTTACATATTCATCAGAAAATGCCCTTCTCTGATCGTTCAGGATCAGATCTGCATGCCCTCCTCTTAATGCGTCATACAGTTCCTCATGATTTCCACTCATAATCTCCACAGAAACCTCCGGGTATTTTTCCGCAAAATCTGCCACAGCAAGCTCAAACTCTCCGCCGCAGTATCCCCGGATGCATCCTACATGGAGCTTTGCCTGATCTTTCTTCGCCACCCGCACTGTTTCCCGGCAGATCCGCTCATAATCTGAAATAAGGACCAGGCTTTTCTGATAAAAGTATTCCCCCGCAGGCGTCAGGGAAAAACTCCGGTTTCTCCGTATCAGCAGCTTCACTCCCAACTCGTTTTCCAACGCCCGGATTTGCTGGGAAATGGCAGACTGGGAGATAAAGCATTCCTCCGCAGCCTTAGTAAAACTCTTGCAGCGGACCACCGCCTGAAAATATTTCATTTGTTTCATCATATGCAGCCTGTTCCTTCCTTTCTTTATCTAAGAAAAGGCAGCATTTTCTTCCTATGCTCTGTATTTTCCCATCGCCCTGCCGGAATACTTCCTGAAATAATTTCACATATAATTTTCCGGATTCCAAATAAATCCATTAGTCCATGTATCCTCCCTTCATAGGAGAAACTGCTTTTTCAGAAAAGATTTTCAAAACACCCTTCTCATATTTCGGAGGCCTTGGTGTCCAGCACCTCCTTCTTTCCGCTAAAATTTTCTCAATTTCCTCAGGAGTCTTCTTCTCCCCTGCCACACCGATAATACGCAGGATACGCTTCGGGATATTAACTTCAATCAGATCTCCTTCTTCCACCAGCGCAATAGGACCGCCTGAAGCGGCTTCCGGAGAGATATGTCCAATAGCGGGTCCCTTGGAAGCGCCGGAAAATCTTCCATCTGTCAGAAGAGCAATAGAAGCACCCAGTTCTCCGTCAGAAGCGATTGCCTCTGTAGTGTAAAACATTTCCGGCATGCCGCTTCCCTTAGGTCCTTCATAACGGATGATTACCGCGTCTCCCGGTTTGATCTCATGAGTAAGTACCGCGCGAATGGCATCTTCCTCACAGTCAAAAGGACGTGCTTTCAAAGTTGCCTCAAACATTTCTTTCGGTACTACCGTATGCTTTACAACAGCCCCGTCCGGGCAGAGGTTTCCATAAAGAACTGCAATACTTCCATCTGTACCGAAGGGCTTTTCAAAGGGACGGATCACATCTTGTCTCTTCAATCCTGTCTTTGCCAGATAAGCGTCACATTTCTCATAGAAACCGTTTTTCTTTAAATCCTCCAGATTTTCACCCAGTGTCTTTCCAGTTACCGTCATCACATCTAAGTGCAGCATATCCTTGATCTCTTCCATGATGGTGGGCACACCGCCTGCATAATAGAAATACTGTGCAGGCCATTCTCCCGCCGGGCGGATGTTCAGCAGGTAATGAGCTCCTCTGTGAAGCCTGTCAAAAGTATCTCCGTCAATCTCAATGCCAAACTCATGGGCAATCGCGGGCAGATGAAGAAGAGAATTGGTGGAACCGGAAATCGCCGCATGCACCATAATTGCATTTTCAAAGGATTTCAAAGTGACAATCTTATCTGGCGTCAGATCATGCTCTGCCAGCCATACGGATTGCTTTCCTGCCTGTCTTGCCGCTTCCCGCAGATCCGGGCTGGTAGCCGGCATCAGTGCGCTTCCCGGAAGCATCAGGCCCAGTGCCTCTGCCATGATCTGCATGGTAGAGGCTGTTCCCATAAAAGAGCATGCACCGCAGGAAGGGCAGGCATTATGTTTATAATAGGTGAGTTTCTCTTCTGTGATCTCCCCTCTTTCATACATTGCACTGTACTTTCCTATCTGTTCTAAAGTCAGAAGATCCGGTCCCGCATCCATCACACCCCCAGTCACAACAATAGAAGGAATATTAACCCTTCCCACACCCATCAAATGTGCTGGCATTCCCTTATCACAGCTGGCAATAAACACACCGCCGTCAAAAGGTGTTGCATTAGCATGAATCTCGATCATATTGGCAATCATATCTCTGGATACCAGGGAATAATTAATTCCGTCGTGTCCCTGCGCCTCTCCGTCACAGATATCTGTGGTAAAATATCTGGCCCCGCGGCCTCCCGCCTCTGCGATTCCCGCTCTCGCTTCTTCCACCAGTTCCAGTAAATGACCGCTTCCCGGATGACTGTCTCCAAAAGTACTTTCAATCATAATCTGTGGTTTTGACAGATCCTCCGGTTTCCATCCTGTGCCCAGACGCAGGGGATCTAATTCCGGAGCAATCTTTCTCAGTTCCTGACTTCTCAGCTTCATAATCCTTCTCCTTTTCTGCTAAAAGCTGTACCTGCAATGAGGTCCAATACACTAGAAATTGTTCGTTGTCATACATCGTGGTTCTATAGTAGCACCGCTCCTCAAGAAGGTCAACGTTTATCATCCTGCCCTGGTACTTTGGTATGTATTATAGATCTACAACAAAACAGCCATGAGACTGTCTATACAGTCTCATGGCTGCTGATGTATTATTATAAATAAAAAGCTCCCCCTGTTGGACTCGAACCAACGACACTGCGGTTAACAGCCGCATGCTCTACCGACTGAGCTAAGGAGGAATAAAAAAAGAGGCGCCAACCAGATTTGAACTGGTGATAGAGGTGTTGCAGACC
>CALWHD010000177.1 GCA_944380235.1 uncultured Blautia sp. | reverse complement strand
AAAGAGACAGGAGAAAGAGTTCTTGTCCGCTGCTTTTGCCCCGGAGCAGTTATTGAGATGTTCTGCAATGCGATATGCCCCGAAGGGCTGTTTTTTTTCTTATAAGTGATTTGCTTCATAGCTACCTCCCTATACAGTCAGCGCATATCCTGCGAGAGTCTGCTGCCAGGTTTCCAGGGGCAGAAGAAGAGGATCCAGGCTGTTTTTCATAAGTGTCATGCCTGTGGAAAGAAGGAGACTGGTACACCAGGTATCGGAAGGATACATTTTCTGATACAGATCCTGAAGATCCTTTTCCTCTCTGTAAAAAGGAGCATGAAGGAGGAAATAAAGGCATACAGTCCAGTCCTCCTCAGTCCGTACCGGACAGCGCACGAGCTTTTCATCTTTACTGTCATACCAGATCACATAGTGACTGCATCTTTGTTCTGTAAGGGCAAAGGACAGAGATGCAGCACACTCCAGAAAGCGGCTGTAGGACAGAGCCGGATTCTTTCCTGAAGGAACGGTCAGCTGAAGAAAGAAAAGAACTCCGCAGCCATCCGGTTTTCCGGAATCCCGTACTAAAATCTCATCGGAACGGGCGCTGAGCTTCCAGTGTATCTGCCGCAGACGGTCTCCGGGAGAGAATTCCCGGACCTGTTCCATAGGTGTGTGCGGTGCCCAGAAGAAAACATTCTGGGAATCAGCACTCTCAGCAGGAAAGTAGCGGGTGTATTCCGAGACCGATACAGGTATGGGGGACGCCTCCGGATAAAAGAGGACAGGTGCCGAAAAATTTGCTTTTTTTCTCACGGACAAAAAAGAAAAAGAGCTGTATATTCGGAATTTTGTTAACCTGCATCGGAATCTTCCGCAAAGATCTGAAGAAACGGTTACAGGAATAAATACAGACTCCTTTCCGCTGACGGAAAATTCCAGAGGATAGAAGGCAGCAGTCTTTCCATGGATATCCGTGATTTTTAATACTGCTTTTGTCCGGTGGACAGGAAGGATTCCGGTGTTGACTGCCTTTACAGAAAAAGAGGCGGTCTTTTTACCGGGGGTATTCAGTATCGTTTCCGGAAATACAAATGACAGATGTCTTACAGACATACAAAGCTGCAGTGTTCCCAAGAGAAGACACAGCAGCAGAAGGAGAAACAGAGCACACAGGGAAGTACTCCGATACAAAACAGACAGATATAAAAAAGTGAGAGTCACAAGCAGATAAATAAGATTCATAATATTTCCTCCCAGGATACGGACAGTGATACAGATCAGCCGCGGACAGAAGGAGCAGGGACAGTTTTCAGGATCTCTTCGGCAACAGAAGCGGCGCTGACGCGGCTGATTCTTGCCCTGGAACTGATACGCAGCCTGTGAACACAGACATCAGCAAAAATGGCCTGTACGTCTTTCGGAAGCACATAGTCACGCTGGCTGAGATAGGCGGATGCCTGCGCCATGCGGGTAAGGGCAAGGGTACCTCTGGGACTGATGCCCAGCTCCAGCAGATCATGGTTTCTGGTGGCCCCAATGAGTTCGCCGATATAGCGGTAGACACGGTCATGAATGAAAATTCCACGTACTTCTTCCTGAAGTTTTAAAAGCTGGGGACCATTCAGTACAGGGACCACGTCCTCCAGGGTATTTCTGGCAATACGTCCTTTCATGATAGCGATTTCTTCTTCCAGATCAGGATATCCCATGTGCAGACAGACCATAAACCGGTCCAGCTGGGATTCGGGAAGCATCTGGGTACCTGCGGAACCGGCAGGATTCTGCGTGGCGATCACAATAAAAGGCCGGGGAACCGGATAAGTATTTCCATCTACACTTACCTGCTGCTCTTCCATGACTTCCAGAAGCGCGGACTGGGTTTTGGGTGAAGTGCGGTTAATTTCATCTCCAAGAAACAGATTGCACATTAAGGCTCCGGGCTGATAGGCAAAGGTACCTGTTTCTTTCCGGTACATAGTGAAGCCGGTCAGATCAGCGGGAAGTACGTCGGGAGTAAAGGTCAGTCTTTTCGCTTTCAGGTTCAGCGCTCTGGAAAATGCCAGGGCGAGAGTGGTTTTTCCCACGCCGGGAATGTCTTCAAGGAGAATATGTCCGGCACATAAAATTGCCATCATTACTTTCTGGACACAGTCATTTTTTCCAATGACAGCTTTTTCAACTTCTGCGATCACCTCATGGGCCTTGTCACTGTGTAATTTCATATATAACCTCCGGGGGTGTAAAATAAAGGTAAATTTTCTGTAAAAAACATAATTTTATGAAATAATTCTAAAAATATTATATTATAAATGATAAGAAATAGCAATGAAAAAACTACTATTACACTTTAAATTGCTAAATTTTTTGTTGACAAATACTAATTGCAGGGGTATGATAAGAACATCATAAGAACGGAGAAAGATTCGGATGAAGAACAGCAGAAACCTGAGTGGAAAAACTTATTTTTATTTTGGTTACCTGGGCTATTTTTACGGCGCGGGTTCTTTCTGCTGTCAGAAAACATCTTAGATTCCAATTCTGTTGTTATAAGAAAAGGTATCTGAACCGGTGTTTGCCAAACAGCAGACACCGGTTTTTTTGCATCAAAAACAGGAGGTAAGATTATGATTCTTGTATTAAAGCAGGGAGCAGACGAAAGGAAAGTAGAACAATTAAAACAGGAACTGGTGGATATGGGACTGAAACTTCATTTGTCCCAGGGGGAAAACACTTCTCTCATCGGTCTTATCGGTGATACGACAGAGGTGGATGAGGAATGGCTGGGCGCTCTGGATGTGATCGAATCTGTAAAGAGGATCAAGGAGCCCTATAAAAAAGCCAACCGGAACATGCACCCACAGGATACGGTTATAGAAGCAGGGGGGCAGAAGATCGGAGGAGGATATTTTCAGGTGATCGCAGGCCCCTGCTCTGTGGAGACAGAAGAACAGATGACAGAAGTTGCAATGGATGTAAAAAAATCCGGTGCCGGTCTTTTAAGGGGCGGTGCTTTCAAGCCCAGAACATCTCCGTACTCTTTCCAGGGACTGGGAAATGAGGGGCTGAAAATGCTTCTGGAAGCAGGGAAAGCCACCGGGCTTCCTGTCGTAACTGAGATCATGAGTGCGGAACATCTGCCTTTATTCGAACATGTAGATATCATACAGGTAGGGACCAGAAATATGCAGAACTTTGAACTTTTGAAGGAGCTGGGAAAGATACGGAAACCAATTCTGCTCAAAAGAGGTATGGCAAATACCCTGGAAGAACTGCTGATGAGTGCTGAATATATTATGGCAGGAGGAAATGAGCAGGTGATTCTCTGTGAGAGAGGGATAAGGACCTTTGAGACATCCATGAGAAATACACTGGATATCTCTGCGATTCCCATGCTGAAATCAAAGACCCATCTTCCTGTTATTGTAGATCCAAGTCATGCAGCGGGAATCCGCTTTATGGTAGAGCCTCTGACTATGGCAGCAGTGGCAGCAGGCGCAGACGGTGTCATGATCGAAGTGCACAACAATCCGGAAAAAGCTTTGTGTGACGGCAAGCAGTCTCTGACACCGGAAGGTTTTGATGCACTGATGAAAAAAGTGAAAAAGACTGCGGCCTTTTTCGGAAAGACCATAGAATAGGGGAGTGAAGCAAAGCCGGTTTTTCATTGCGCACCCCGGACAGATGTGATAACATGGACGGGAAACACAAGATTATAGTTATAGAAATGGAGCATAAAGACAATGAAATCTCTGGTTTTGGCAGAAAAACCTTCTGTTGCACGTGATATTGCAAGGGTTTTAAAATGCACAAAAAAAATAAACGGAGCTCTGGAAGGAGAACGCTACATTGTCACCTGGGCACTTGGGCATCTGGTAACTTTGGCGGACCCGGAAGAGTATGATAAAAAATATAAAGAATGGAACCTGGAAGTACTCCCTATGATGCCTGAAAAGATGGAACTGGTGGTGATTCCTCAGACGGCAAAACAGTACCAGGCAGTAAAGTCACAGCTGTACCGCAAAGATGTGGGAGAAATCATCATTGCCACAGATGCGGGAAGAGAAGGAGAGCTGGTGGCAAGATGGATCCTGGAAAAGGCTCAGTGCAGAAAGCCTATAAAAAGACTTTGGATCTCCTCTGTAACAGACAAGGCAATCAAGGATGGATTTGACCATTTAAAGGATGGAAGAAATTACAGCCGGTTTTATGATGCAGCTGTGTCCAGGGCAGAGGCAGACTGGCTGGTGGGGATCAATGCCACCAGGGCGCTTACCTGCAAATACAATGCCCAGCTTTCCTGTGGACGCGTGCAGACACCCACCCTTGCTATGATTGCGGCAAGGGAGGAGGAAATCAGAAACTTCAGGCCGGAAGAATATTACGGCATCAGTCTTACCGCAGGAAAAATGAAGTGGACCTGGCAGGACACAAAAAGCAGATCTTCCCGGACATTTCACAAAGACCGGGCGGAACAGATCAAAAATGCGGCGGCAGGAGATCTGCTTACAGTGATATCTGTGGAAAAAAGCAGCAAAAAAACATATGCCCCGGGGCTTTACGATCTTACAGAACTTCAGCGGGATGCAAATAAAAAGTTTGGATTTTCTGCAAAAGAAACTTTGAATATTATGCAGAGGCTTTACGAACACCATAAGGTTCTCACCTATCCCAGAACGGATTCCAGATACATCGGCACCGATGTGGTACCCACTATCCAGGAAAGACTGAAAGCCTGCGCTGTAGGTCCATACAGGAAGCTGGCAGGGGCGCTTTCCATGAAACCGGTGAAAGCCAATAAATCCTTTGTGGATGATAAGAAAGTCAGCGATCAACATGCAATCATTCCCACAGAGCAGTTTGTCCAGCTGGATCATATGTCAAACGAAGAAAGGAAAATATATGACCTGGTAGTAAGGCGGTTTTTGAGTGTGCTGTATCCGCCGCTGGAATATGAGCAGACTTTTCTGAAGGCACAGGCGGGGGGAGAAACTTTTACTGCAAAAGGTAAAATTATAAAAAATCCGGGCTGGAAAGAAGCCTGTCAGGAAGGCTATGGGGAAGAGGAGGAAGATGAATTTCAGAATCTGTATGAGGTGAAAGAAGGCGAAAAGCTGAAAATTGACCGATGTGAGCTGACAGTGGGAAAGACAAAAGCTCCGGCACCCTTTACAGAAGCCACCCTGCTTACCGCGATGGAGAATCCGGTAAAATATATGCATACCAGGGATAAGGAAGCGGCAAAAACTCTGGGAGAGACCGGAGGTCTTGGTACTGTTGCCACCAGGGCGGATATTATTGAAAAACTGTTCCATACCTTTTTGATGGAGAAGAAAGGGAATGATATTCATATTACATCCAAGGCAAGGCAGCTGTTAAGACTTGTTCCGGAGGATTTAAAGAAACCGGAACTGACTGCAGACTGGGAAAAGAAATTGTCAGAGATTGCAGAGGGAAAATTAAAAAAAGAAGGCTTTCTGGGAGAAATCAGGGATTATACACGGGAACTGATCCAGGAGATCAAGACAGGAGAGGGAACTTTCCGTCATGATAATCTGACCAACACGAAATGTCCGGTATGCGGAAAGCGCATGCTGGCGGTGAATGGAAAGAACAGCCGTATGCTGGTCTGCCAGGACAGAGAGTGCGGACACAGAGAAACGGTCTCCCGTCTGAGCAATGCACGCTGTCCTAACTGTCATCGAAAAATGGAGCTCTATGTAAAGGGAAAGGAAGAAACTTTTATCTGCTCTACCTGCGGTTATAAAGAAAAGCTGTCCAGCTTTAAGCAGCGCAGGGAGAAAGAAGGGGCAGGAATCAGCAAAAAAGAGGTCCAGAAATATCTGAATAAACAGAAAAAAGAGGCACAGGAACCTATCAATAATGCGTTTGCCCAGGCGCTGGCAAAGCTGAATTTAAAGGAATAACAGGTGGTCGGGCTGCCCCCCTTTTTCTGATGCTGACAAATTGTGTTATATTTCTGCAAAGCTATGCAAAATGTGTTAACAAATTATTTATAAAAATTTTTCTTGTCAGAGCAATATTTCACATGGTAAAATATCGTTATGCTAAAGTGATAAAAAAGAAAAAGGGGGAATTTGATATGTCAGGATTCAATACGAAAGTAACTCCGGAATTAGAAGCACTTACCCGGATTTGTGAAGAGAACAGTAAAATGGACGTATCCCTGTATGGCAAGTACGATGTAAAAAGAGGACTGCGTGATGTCAACGGAAAAGGGGTGCTTGCCGGGCTTACTCAGATTTCCAATATTGTATCCAGCAAGGTAATAAACGGAGAGACAGTCCCCTGCGAAGGTGAGTTATATTACAGAGGAATTGATATACATAAACTGACACAGGGATTTTTAAGCGAGAGCAGATTTGGATTTGAGGAGACCACGTATCTGCTTCTGTTTGGAAAACTTCCCAATAAGCATGAATTAGATCAGTTCACCAGGATATTGTCAGAGCAGAGAAGTCTTCCAAGAAATTTTGTCAGAGACGTGATCATGAAGGCGCCCAGCCGCGATATGATGAATACGCTTTCCAGAAGTGTGCTGACGCTCTATTCCTATGATTCAGACCCGGAGAATATCAGTCTGTCAAACGTACTCCGTCAGTGTATTAATCTGATCAGCGTATTCCCACTGTTATCTGTATACGGCTACCAGGCACACAGACATTATAATCTGGGAAAAAGCCTTTATATCCACCATCCTGAGAAAAATCTTTCTACAGCGGAAAATATCCTGCTTATGTTAAGGCCTGATAAAAAATATACACCTCTGGAAGCTACGATCCTGGATCTTGCACTTGTGCTTCATATGGAGCACGGCGGCGGCAACAACTCTACTTTTACCACCCATGTGGTATCTTCCTCAGGAACTGATACCTATTCTACCGTAGCGGCAGCTCTTGGCTCTTTAAAAGGACCAAAACATGGCGGCGCCAATATCAAGGTGGTAAGTATGTTCCATGATATGAAAAAGAATGTGAAGAACTGGACGGACGAAGATGAGATCCGCGGTTACCTGACAAAACTACTGCATAAAGAGGCTTTCGACAGAAGAGGCCTTATTTATGGAATGGGACATGCGGTTTATTCTATTTCAGACCCGAGAGCTCAGATCTTTAAGAAATTTGTAAAACGCCTGGCAGAAGAAAAAGGCAGAATCAAAGATTACGAGCTGTATTCGAAAGTTGAGCGTCTGGCTCCTGAAGTAATTGCCAAAGAACGTCGGATCTACAAAGGTGTCAGTGCTAATGTGGACTTCTACAGCGGTTTTGTCTACAGCATGCTGGGGCTGCCCCTGGAATTGTATACCCCTATGTTTGCCATTGCGCGTATTGTGGGATGGAGTGCACACCGTATGGAAGAACTGATCAATACAGATAAGATCATTCGACCCGCATATAAGAATGTGCTGGAAGAGCAGTCTTATATGCCTCTTCAGGAGCGTCCGGAATAAGTTTTCAATTTGACAAAAGCAAGGAAAAGCTGTTACCATAGAGGAAATAGAAAGAGAGAGGAACAAAAATTATGTTTCAGACTTTTTTTCCGGATGAATATCTGGATTCCGCCTATCAGGTGGATTATGAATCCCTCTATGAAAGAGGATACAGAGGTATTATTTTTGATATTGACAACACCCTGGTTCCTCACGGGGCACCGGCTGACCAGAGGGCAGAGCAGCTTTTTAAGAGATTGAAAGAAATTGGTTTTTCCTGCTGCCTGCTTTCCAACAATCAGTATAGCCGGGTCAGTTCCTTTAATAAAAATATTCAGGTCCATTTTATCGAAGATGCCCACAAGCCGTCCAGAAAAAATTATTTAAAGGCAATGGATCTGATGGGGACAGATCTGGAGAGGACAGTCTTCATAGGCGATCAGCTTTTTACAGATGTATACGGGGCAAAAAGGACGGGAATGCACAATATTCTGGTAAAGCCCATACATCCAAAAGAAGAAATCCAGATTGTACTGAAAAGAAAGCTGGAGAAAATTGTTCTTTATTTTTACAGAAAAGAACAAAGAAAGAGAAAAAACAGTTGAAAATTGTGTTCATGTATTATAAAATAAAACACAGTGGAAAAAATACAGGTTTTCCCAACGGACGAAATAAGGAGGAATATCATTATGATATCAGCAGGAGATTTTAAAAACGGTCTCACACTGGAAATTGATGGTAATGTAGTTCAGATTATGGAATTCCAGCACGTAAAACCTGGAAAAGGTGCTGCATTCGTTAGAACAAAATTAAAAAATGTCATCAATGGAGGAGTTGTTGAAAAAACATTCAGACCAACCGAAAAATTCCCCCAGGCACGTATTGACCGTGTAGACATGCAGTATTTATACAATGACGGCGATTTATTTAATTTCATGAACAATGAAACATATGATCAGATTGCCATCGACAGAGATACAGTAGGAGATTCTTTAAAATTCGTAAAAGAAAACGAGACAGTAAAAGTATGTTCCTACAACGGAAACGTATTTGCTATTGAAGCTCCGTTATTTGTAGAACTGGAGATTACAGAGACAGAACCTGGATTTGCAGGAAACACAGCACAGGGCGCTACAAAACCTGCTACTGTTGAAACAGGCGCAGTGGTTTATGTTCCTCTGTTTGTAAATCAGGGAGATGTTATCAAGATCGATACAAGAACAGGAGAATATCTGTCCAGAGTATAAATCAGGATACCGACACAGCCGGATCTTCTTATGCATTTCATATACTTCAGGAGATGCATAAGAAGGCCGCTATTCAGTTAATGCATATCAATCACATTCGTGAAATTTTTCCGCATAATTTTCAAAACAAAAGATTTATTCAGGTACAAAAGAGAGCTTTGACGCTGGAAGACTGTCAAAATGCAGTTTTCTGCAGAACAGAACATCTGGCATGCGCCATTTGTAATAGATTTCTTATGAAAGGATGGATTTTATGAAGTATGAAGAGTTCAAAGCTGCGCTTTTTACCAGTCTGAAAGAGCGGGTGGGAAAGGACAAAACGGTCTCCTTACATCAGGTAGAGAAAAACAACGGGGTTTTTCTGGAAGCCCTTGTGCTGAGAAAGGAGAAGGAGCGGATTGCGCCTACTATTTATATCCAGCAGTTTTATGAACTGCATAAAAAAGGGATGGCGATCCATGAGATTGTAGAACATATTTTGAAGCTGGATGAAGAACAGAAAGTAGACGTGGATTTTTCACCGGAGAGTTTTGAAAATTATGAGAAAGCGCGGACAAGAGTATATTATAAACTGGTAAACTACAGGATGAACCGGGATATGCTGCTGAAAATTCCCCATGTGAAATATCTGGATCTTGCTGTGGTGTTTTACTACCGTCTGGAGGAAGGAAGGTTCGAAGGAGCTACGATTTTGATTCACAACTGTAATCTGGAAGCATGGGGGATCAACAGAAGAAGGCTTTTAGAAGATGCAGTAATGAATACCAGCAGGAAACTTCCTTATACTTTTCAGAGTATGGAGGAGGTCATTGCGGAGCTGACAGGCGAAGAGGAGGCCTGTGGGGGAGAGGAGGAGATCATGTATGTCCTCACCAATGAGAAGAAATATCTTGGGGCTGCCGCATTACTGTATCCCTATGTTCTGAACCACATTGGAAAAATCCTGAAAAATAATTTCTATGTGCTGCCCAGCAGCATTCACGAATGTATTCTGGTGCCCGATTCCGGGCGATATTCCCGTATGGAGCTGATGTCTATGGTCAGAGAAGTCAATGAAAGCCAGGTGGAAAAGGAAGAGATCCTCTCCTATGAGGTATACTATTATGACAGAGAACGGCAGGCATTGATTTTATAAAAAGAAGAAAAACAAAAGAGAAAGTGGGGAATATCTGTGCTTTTGAGGTAAAAAAACAGGGATATTTCCCCAAAATAAACCTTTAAGTGGAGATTCTGTACCGAAGAATCTGTGTCAAAGGCTTTACAATACAGTAAAAGTATGGTATGATAAGCAAGATGTAAAATTCATGCACCCGTAGCTCAGGGGATAGAGCAGTGGTTTCCGGTACCATGTGTCGGGGGTTCGAATCCCTCCGGGTGTGTTTATGCTTTGGGGAGAAGCATAGGACAGGGGTATACATAAGAGGAGGAAAGAGATGTTAGACGATTTCAGAGAATGGCTCTCGGACAATCTGAGGTATATTCTTCTGGGTCTGGCTATTCTGGCAGCTCTGCTGATTATCTTCTTTGTGGTGAGATTTGCTACAGGCGCTTTTTCATCTGAGAACAAAGATGCGGATAAAAAGACAGAGCAGACACAGGATTCCGAAAATGCTGATTCCCAGGATCAGAAAGAGGAGCAGGATTCTGATGAAAATGCTCTTTTGAAGAATGCCTACCCTGAAGTAAATAACCTGATTGAAGCATTCTATACAGCGTGGGGACAAAAAGATGTGGCAAAGATGAAGGAGCTGACAGACAGCTTCAGTACCACAGATGAAGCAAAAGTAACCAATGCCAGCTATATCGAAGGATATGAAAATATTGAAGTCTACACGAAAAACGGACTGGATGACAGCAGCTATGTAGTGTTTGCTGTTTATGACCTGAAATTCCAGGATATTGAAACTCCTGCCCCGGGTCTTGCACAGCTCTATGTAATGAAAGATGACAGTGGAAAATATCTGATCCACAACAATAACGAAGATGCTGAAATCCAGGAATGTATAGAAAAGACAAGACAGGAAGAAGATGTGATTGCTCTTACCGAAGAGGTTCAGCAGGCTTTTGATGAGGCGGTTGCTTCAGATGAAGAGCTGAAGACTTTTGAAGAGGAGCTGGGAGCGTCTGCTAATACAGCTTCCATGGCAGATAACGGTTCTATGCTTACTGCTAAAGAGGATTGTAATGTTCGGGCGGATGCTACTACAGATTCCGAAATTCTTGGGAGACTGTCTGCAGGACAGCAGGTAAAAAAAATTGACAACAGTACAGATAACTGGATTAAAGTAGAATATAATGGAGCAGAAGCATACATCTATGGTGACCTGCTTCAGTAACATAAGAAAAAATGAGGGATTCGTTTCCCTCATTTTTTCTTTTCCATTTACTGTCTGTTGTCTGCTTAAGGAGTCTGAGATGCCTGATCTGTCTGTTCTTTGTCCGCGGCAGCTGTATCCAGACTTCCGTCTTCCTTTAAGAAATAGGATTTGTTGTCAATGGTGATCCAGCCGGTTGCCATTGAGCCGTCCTGATAGAAATAGTATTGCTTATCTTCAATCTTTCTCCATCCGGTCATCAGCTGGTAGTTGGCAAGGTAGTATTTCTTGCCGCCGCTTTCTATCCATCCTGTTTTAAAGGTGCCGTCAGAATTGAGAAAATACCATTTTCCGTTATCCTGGAAAAGTCCTGTGCGGGCACTGCCGTCACTGTTGATATAATACCATTTTTCACCCTGTTTCATCCATCCTGGCTGAGCGGAGAGACCTTCTTCCGTAAAGTAGTAATTTTTTCCGCTGATGGTAACCCATCCGGAGAGAATCTTTCCGTCTTGTCCTGCAAAATATTTCTGGCCCGAATCTTCGATCCAGGAATTTTTTGCCATAGTGCCATCAGTATTCAGATAATATCGGTCTGATCCTGTCTGGATCCAGCCGGTTGCCATAGCTCCGTCCTCATGGAAATAATAGGTATTTCCGTCAATATCTCTGCTGCCGACGGCGAGTTTGCCGTTTTCATCTGAATAATATTTTTTTCCATCTTTGTCAATCCAGCCGGCAGATGCAGAGCCGTCCTCATGAAAATAGCACAGAGCACCTTCCACTTCTGTGAATCCGACAGCCATAACGCCGTTTTCCTGAAAATAGTATTTCTTTCCGTCAATATCATTCCATCCGGTTTTGGGAGAACCGTCATCTTCCAGATAATATTTTCCATCTTCGTCCTCCAGCCAGCCTTTGCTGGGGCTTCCGTCAGGTTCTGTGTGGAATAGTTTTCCCTTTTCCTGGATCCAGCCGGTTTTTACATAACCGCTGGAATCAAAATAGTAAGTGACTCCGTCAAAACTCTGACTGGCGTCCTGGATGAAAGTGCCGTCATGGTATACGAAACGGCGTCCCTCCTGGTTATAAACCCAGTGGTCTTCTTTTAAAGCATCCTTTTTATTAGCATAAGTGATCAATGTATGTTTTATCAATCCGCAGATATAAGGCGGTACCAGGATCAGACATACTCCCAGGAGGACAACAAAAACAGTAATAAAAATTCCTTTCTTTGTAAATTTCATTTTTCTTCCTCTTCGTTAAATATGACCTGTATCACAGGAATATTATAACGTGAATCCACAGGAAAAGGCAAGAAGAAAGGTGTGCTGGACGGAAAACTTTTGTTCTGCTATAATGAAAAAACACAGAAAATACAAAGGAGAACGCCATGCGTTTAAATAAATATTTAAGTGAAGCGGGCATCTGCTCCAGAAGGGAAGCGGACAGAATCATAGGGGACGGCCGGGTTACGGTGGATGGAAAAACAGCTGTTCCGGGCATGCAGGTAGAGGAAAACAGCTGTGTCTGCATGGATGGGAAACTGGTAGAACTGCAGGAGAGAAAAGTAGTGCTGCTTTTTCATAAGCCAAAAGGAGTAGAGTGTACGGCTGATCCAAAGGTAAAAAAGAATGTCATTTCTTATATTCATTATCCTGTTCGGGTAACCTATGCAGGGAGGCTGGATAAGGATTCAGAAGGACTGCTGCTTCTGACCAACCGGGGGGATCTGATCAATCAGATCATGAAGGCTGGGAACTTCCATGAAAAAGAATATCTGGTGGAAGTAGATAAAAAGGTAACAGATGATTTCCTGGAGAAGATGGCCCAGGGTGTTCCCATCCTGGGGACTGTTACCAGAAAATGCCGGGTGGAACGTGCAGGAGACAGGAAATTTAAAATTGTGCTTACCCAGGGATTAAACCGGCAGATACGCCGTATGTGCAGCTATTTTGACTATGAGGTGGTAAAACTCACCAGAATACGGATCATGAATCTGGAACTGGGAGATCTTCCCAAAGGAAGTTTTAGGGAAGCGGGGAAAGAAGAAATAGAAACGCTGGAGAACCTCTTAAGAGAGGGAAAAAACAACAGAAGACAGGAAGAATTTTTAGGAGGAAAGCCTGTGAAAAATGCGGGAAAGTACCGCATACCGGAGAATAGGAAGAAAAAAGGAAAAAGAAAACAGCGGAGGTTTCTGTAGAATGAATAAGACAGAAAGAATGAAAGAACTCATTGCCCTTCTGACAGAAGCGGGAAAAGCTTACTACCAGGAAGACAGGGAGATCATGAGCAATTATGAATATGACAGGCTGTATGACGAATTAGTACAGCTGGAGCAGGAGACAGGCATCACTCTGGGAGGAAGTCCTACGGTTTCAGTGGGATATGAGGCGTTAGAAGAACTGCCGAAAGAGGCTCATGAACGTCCCATGCTTTCACTGGATAAAACCAAGGACAGAGAGGCGCTGCGGGATTTCATCGGAGAACACAAAACCCTGCTTTCCTGGAAGCTGGACGGGCTTACCATCGTCCTGACCTACGAAAATGGAACTCTTCAAAAGGCAGTTACCAGAGGGAACGGTGTTGTGGGAGAGGTGATCACAAATAATGCCAGAGTATTTCAGAATATTCCTCTTCAGATTGCCTATAAAGGAGAGTTGGTGCTGCGGGGAGAAGCAATTATTACGTATTCAGATTTTGAAAAGATCAATGAGCAGATTGAAGATGTGGACGCAAAATATAAAAATCCCAGAAATCTGTGCAGCGGTTCGGTGCGCCAGCTGAACAATGAGATCACAGCAAAGAGAAATGTAAAGTTTATTGCTTTTTCTCTGGTACGTGCTGAGGGGAAAAATTTTGAAAATTCTGTTCAGAATCAGTTTGAATGGCTGAGAGAGCAGGGATTTGACGTAGTGGAATATAGAGTAGTAACAGCGGAGAACCTGGATGAAGCCATGGATTATTTTGCTCAAAAAGTGGAAAAAAATGATTTTCCGTCTGATGGCCTTGTGGCTTTGTACGATGATATAGCTTATGGACAGTCTCTGGGCAGCACAGCGAAATTTCCCCGTAATGCCTGTGCCTTTAAATGGAAAGATGAGACAAAAGAGACTGTATTAAGAGAAATGGAATGGAGTCCTTCAAGGACAGGGCTGATCAATCCTGTGGCGATTTTTGAGCCAGTAGAACTGGAAGGAACTACAGTCAGCCGGGCCAGCGTGCATAACATCAGTATTATGAGAGAATTGAATCTGGGAATCGGAGACCATATTCTGGTCTACAAGGCAAATATGATCATTCCTCAGATTGCAGAAAACCTTACCAGAAGCGGAAGGCTGGAAATTCCTTCTGTATGCCCGGTATGTCAAAAAGAGGCCAGAGTGATCAAAACCAATGATGTGGAATCTCTGTACTGTATGAATCCAGACTGTCAGGCCAAGAAAATTAAATCTTTTACTCTTTTTGTCAGCAGAGATGCCATGAATATAGACGGGCTTTCAGAAGCAACCTTGGAGAAGTTTATACTCAAAGGATTTATCAAAGATTTTGGAGACATTTTTGAGATCAGCAGATATAAAGAGGAGATTGTAAATATGGAGGGGTTCGGGGAAAAATCCTACGAAAATCTCATGGCAAGTATTGAGAGAGCAAGGCATACGACACTTCCAAGGCTGCTGTACAGTCTGGGAATCGCCAACATCGGGCTTGCAAACGCCAAAGTGATCTGCAGGGAATTTAACTACGATCTGGAAAAGATGCTTCAGGCAACTGCAGAAGAGATCAGTAGTATTGAGGGCATCGGACCTGTGATAGCAGGAACCTATACGGAATATTTCGCAAAAGAGGAGAATATGCAGAGGTTCCGTCATCTGCTGTCTCATCTGGAAATTGAAGAGGTGAAAAAGGAAGAAAATCAGTCTCTGGAAGGAAAACAATTTGTCATAACCGGAAGTGTGGAACACTTTGAAAACCGGGCAAAATTAAAAGAGTTTATCGAGGAGCGGGGAGGAAAAGTGACAGGAAGTGTGACAAAGAAGACGGATTTTCTCATCAATAATGACACCCAGTCTTCTTCTTCCAAGAATAAAAAGGCAAAAGAGCTGGGGATTCCCATACTTTCTGAAGCAGATTTTTTGGAAATGGCAGGAGGACAGTCCTTATAAAATATATGCAAAACAAGGGGTGTAATTGCATTTCGATAAGATATGGAGTAGAATAGAGATAATTACGCGAAAGGAAGGAAAGTACAATGCCGATTAAAATACAAAGCGACCTTCCGGTAAAAGAGATACTGGAAAGAGAAAACATATTTGTCATGGATGAAAACAGGGCAGTACATCAGGATATCCGCCCCATACAGATTCTGATCCTGAATCTGATGCCGTTGAAGGAGGAGACGGAACTTCAGCTTCTGCGCTCTCTGTCCAATACCCCTCTTCAGGTAGATGTGTCTTTTATGATGGTCAGCAGCCATACCTCCAAAAATACGGCAACCAGTCATCTGAATAAATTTTACCAGACTTTTGATCAGGTAAAGAGTCACAAGTATGATGGAATGATCATTACAGGCGCCCCGGTAGAGCAAATGGAGTTTGAAGAGGTGGATTACTGGGAAGAGATGAAAGAAATTATGGAGTGGACTAAGAGTAATGTGACATCCACTATCTATCTGTGCTGGGCGGCTCAGGCAGGACTTTATTACCATTACGGGCTGAAGAAAAAACAGATGGATCACAAAGTGTTCGGCCTTTTTGCCCATCGTGTACAGAATAGGAAAATTCCCCTGGTCAGAGGGTTTGACGATGTCTTTTTGGCACCCCATTCCCGGCATACAGAGGTTCCTGCAGAGGATATCCATAACTGTAAGGAGCTGACAGTTCTCGCAGAATCTGAAGAAGCAGGCGTTTTTCTTGCTATGGCAAAAGAGGGAAGACAGATTTTTGTTATGGGACATCCGGAGTATGACAGAGTAACCCTGGACGGTGAATACAAGAGAGATCTGGGAAAGGGACTGCCTATTGACCTGCCCAAGGGATACTATCCCGACAACAATCCGGAAAATAAGCCTTTGCTCCTCTGGCGTTCCCATGCAAACAATCTGTATACAAACTGGCTCAATTATTACGTTTACCAGACAACTCCCTACGATTTGGACGGTACGCCGTTTTAGGCTGTATTTCAAATGACAGCGGGAAATTAAGAAATTTCTATATTTGAATGTTTGCGGGCAGCGGAAAAGATCCCGGATGTTTTTCTGCTGCCTCAATTGCTTCTGATAAAATGAATGTGGAGTCCGTTCATTCATGGATTATATAAAATCATATGGAGAATTACCGGACCGTCCCCTATATTTTGATAAGAATGGACGGTATCTCCTTTGAAGCGGATACTGTCATCTTTGGAGACGATAAATTTTTTATTTCCCGCCCTGATCTCAAGATCTCCGCAGAAAATAGTTATAAATTCCGTAGTGCCCCGCAGATGTGCTTCTGACTGCCAGTAGCTGCCGGGGTCCAGTTCTATATAATACACAGCGAATTTTCTGTTCTCATCATCGGGAAAGATAGGATAGTTTTTTACTTTCCCGTTATCTTCCAGCAGAGGCTGAAGTTCTTCTTTTTTTATGATCTCATAGGAAGGTTTTGGGCGCACAGTCAGCGCATCGAAAGGAACTTTCATTCCATTTGAAAGTTTCCAGAGGGTGGAAAGCGTAGGATTTCCGTCCCCGCGCTCAATCTGTGCCAGCATACTTTTGCTGACGCCGCTTAGTTTTGCAAGTTCTTCCATACTTAATTTTCTTTCCTCACGCAATTTTTTTATGTTTTTTGCAACAATTAGGTTCATAGTATCCAAAAAAATCCCTCCTGCTATTGACAATATAGTGCACAGAATGCATTATTATATTGTACAATAATATAATATAACAGACTATTTGTTCTATTATATTATTCCAAGAAGAAATTGTAAAGAGGAGGAATGGTATGTTTCATTTGGCAGATTTTTTCATTTATTGTTTTATCACTGCGTACACACCGGGAGCCAATAATCTTTTATCTATGAGCAATGCGGCGCGGCTGGGATTTAAGCGCAGTGTCAGATTTAATCTGGGCATTACCGCGGGTTTTTTCATTGTTATGAGTCTTTGCACGATTTTCAGTTCGACTTTGTATACGATTTTGCCAAAAGTTAAGATTTTTATGCAGATTCTGGGAGCAGCGTATATGCTGTACCTTGCGTGGAAAGTGTGGAAAAGTTCAGGGGAACTGAAGGCAGAAAACGGAAAAGAAGCCAGTTTTATGGCGGGAATGATCCTGCAGTTTATGAACCCTAAGATTTATATTTATGCAATCACGGCAATGTCGCTTTACATACTTCCTGTCTATGATTCTGTGCCGGCACTGGCTGGATTTGTTTTGGTCCTGACCGTTATCGGCGCCTCAAGCTCCTATGTGTGGGCTTTATTCGGATCTGCTTTCTGCAGATTTTTTGCAAAACACAGCAAGGGAGTGAATCTGGTCATGGCTCTTCTTCTGGTTTACTGTGCAGTTTCTTTGTTTTTGTAGAAAATAGTTGCAAAGAGATAAAAAAAGAGGATAAAATATCCTTATAAGGGAAAAGGGATGGGAAAGGACATAGAATATGCAGAGGAGAACATTGGGAAAAAGTATTTCCGTGCTTTACAGAAGAGAACAGAGATATGTTAATCAGAAATTAAAGGAATACGGACTGGGATATTCCGATTACAATTTTCTTATGTACCTGTCTGCCAATGAAGGATGCAGCCAGAAAGAAATGAGTCAGGCAATGGCAGTAGATGAGGCGCTGACGGTACGTGTAGTGAGAAAACTTCAGAAGCAGGGATATATTATAAGGAGAAAAGCTCCGGAAAACGCCAGGAGATATGAATTGTATCTTACAGAAGAAGGAAAAGAGCTGGCTCCAAAACTGCGGTGCTGCCTTACATCCTGGTGGGATCAAGTGACAGAGGGTATGCCCTGGGAAGAGCAGGAAGTGCTGATCCAGGGAATGGAAATCCTGGAAAAACAGTCAGAACGGCTGATGGAGGGATTATAGATGGAAGTGACAGAAAATCCCCTTGGAACTGAAAAGATAGGGAGCCTGCTGGTACGCTTCGCTGTTCCAAGCATTATTGCCATGCTTGTCAGCTCTCTGTACAATATTGTAGACCAGTTCTTTATTGGAAGAAGTGTGGGAATGCTTGGAAATGCTGCTACCAATGTGGCATTTCCTTTAAGTATTACCTGTACAGCGCTTTCTCTTTTATGCGGCGTAGGAGGAGCGGCAAATTTTAATCTCTGCATGGGCGGAAAAGAAGTGGAAAAGGCAAAAAAATTTGCCGGCGGTGCGATCGGCATGATGATAATCCTGGGAATTGCACTGTGTGTGGGCGTTCGGATTTTTTTAGAACCACTGATGATTGCCTTTGGGGCTACGGATCAGGTTCTGGATTATGCCCTGACTTATACGGGAATTACTTCTTATGGATTTCCGTTTTTGATCGTCACCACCGGGGGAAGCAATCTGATCCGGGCTGACGGAAGTCCAAGGTTTTCTATGGCATGTACACTGACTGGTGCGGTGATCAATACGATTCTGGATCCGCTGTTTATCTTTGGATTTGATATGGGGATTGCAGGAGCTGCCTATGCCACTGTGATCGGTCAGACAGTATCGGGAATCATGGTTCTTTGGTATCTGAGCCGCTTTAAAACTGTGAAAATTCCCCGGAAAGCCCTGATTCCTTCAAGGACAGTGTGGGCGGCTGTTGTTTCTTTAGGGATTGCGCCTTTTTTTAATCAGCTTGCTATGATGATCGTACAGATTGTGATGAACAATACCTTAACTTACTATGGAGGACAGTCTGTATATGGAAGTGATATTCCTCTTGCCTGTGCAGGAATCATTTCTAAAGTGGGAATGATCTTCTTTTCCATTGTAATCGGAATTTCCCAGGGGATCCAGCCCATCATCAGTTTTAACTATGGGGCAGAGAATGGAGGGAGAGTAAAGGAGACTTATAAAAAGGCTGTCGCTGCAGCACTTTGCATTTCTGTATTTTCCTTTCTTTTGTTCCAGCTTTTTCCCAGACAGATTGTAGGTATTTTCGGATCAGGAAGCGAAGAATATTTTCGTTTTGCAGAAAAGTTTTTCCGGATTTATATGTTCTGTACATTTATGAATGGAATCCAGCCTATCACGGCGAATACCTTTACTTCCATCGGAAAAGCGTGGAAAGGCCTGTTTATTTCACTGACCAGGCAGATTATCTTTCTTTTGCCGCTGCTGATCATACTTCCACTTTTTATGGGGATTGAAGGAATCATGTATTCTGCGCCCGCGGCGGACGGGATTGCAGCAGTTCTGTCTATTCTCTTTATCCGCAGGGAATTCAGACTTCTGGATCAGATGGAAAAGAAAACTCTTGACTTGAAGTAAACTCCAGATGCTAGAATGAAAAAGGAAAGGGAGACAGGAAATTTTGTATCATTGCAGGATACAGGAAGCTGCCTCTCAAAAAACAGCAGCAAAAAGGAGTGAAGGATTATGGTATATAAGGATTTTCAGGGACTGAAACTGTCTGCACTCGGTATGGGTGCCATGCGTCTTCCTGTTGTGGAGGGGGATGATTCTAAAATTGATGAAGCAGCTGCCTTTGAAATGGTAGATTGTGCCATGGAACAGGGAGTGAATTATTATGATACCGCATGGGGATATCATGGAGGGAATTCTGAGTTGGTCATGGGAAAAGCACTGAGCCGTTATCCCAGAGAGAATTATTACCTTGCCACAAAATTTCCGGGCTATGATTTGTCCAACATGGATAAGGTAGAGGAGATTTTTGAAGAACAGTTGAAAAAATGCGGAGTGGAATATTTTGATTTTTATCTTTTCCATAATGTATGTGAAATGAACATTGATGCATATTTAAATCCCAAATATGGAATTTATGATTATCTGATGAAACAAAAAGAGGCAGGAAGGATCCGTCATCTGGGATTTTCTGCTCACGGAAATTATGATGTGATGAAGAGATTTCTGCAGGCATACGGAAAAGATATGGAGTTCTGTCAGATCCAGCTGAACTATCTGGACTGGAGTTTCCAGAATGCAAAAGAAAAGGTGGAGCTGCTGAAAGAATATGAGATTCCGGTATGGGTTATGGAGCCTTTAAGAGGCGGAAAACTGGCTTCTTTATCAGAAGAAAATCAGGCGAAGTTAAAAGAACTCAGACCAGAGGAAAAGATTCCTGCATGGGCGTTCCGTTTCCTCCAGAGCATTCCTGAGGTGACCGTGGTGCTTTCCGGTATGTCCAATATGGAGCAGATGCAGGAAAATATCAAAACATTCGAAGAGGATAAGCCATTAAACGAGAAAGAAATGGAAACACTTCTGTCTGTTGCAGACGGTATGGTGAAGAAGATCGTGCTGCCCTGTACGGCATGCCGTTATTGTGTCAGCCACTGTCCTCAGGAACTGGATATTCCGTCTCTGCTGGCATTGTATAATGAGCACTGTTTTACAGATGGAGGATTTATTGCGCCTATGGCATTGGCTTCTTATCCGGATGATAAGAAACCTTCCGCATGTATCGGATGCAGAAGCTGTGAGGCAGTCTGTCCGCAGCAGATCAAGGTTTCTGAGGCGATGGCTGATTTCGTAGAAAAGCTGGGAGTGTAAATTATGGAAGAAAACAGATGTGTACCTGAAAAGCACACCCCGGCACATCCATATTATACTGGTGTGCGTTATAAACAGGGAATGGAATACCGCAAGCTTCCCAGGGGAACGGAAGAGATCAGCATTCTTGGGCTTGGAAACAGTTCTTCCGGCGAAGAAGGAGAAAAAGAGGCACAGGCCACTGCGGCAATGGCAATAGAAAATGGAATCAATTATTTTGATATGGCAGCAGCGGATGCGGTACCTTTTAGCGCTTATGGAAACGCGGCAGCAGGATGCAGAGAAAAATTATATTTTCAAATCCATTTCGGTGCAGAATATACCACTGGAAAATATGGATGGACATTAGATCTGGAGGAGATCAAACGTGCTGTAGACTGGCAGCTTCAGAAACTGAAGACGGACTATATTGATTTTGGATTTGTCCACTGCATTGATGAACTGGCAGATATGGAGCGCGTGATCTCACAGGGAACACTGGAATACATGAAAGAGCTGAAAAAGCAGGGGGTAATTCGTCACCTGGGATTGTCTTCTCATACGCCGGAGATTGTCCATAAATTTCTGGATACGGGTCTCATTGATATGCTGATGTTCAGCATTAACCCGGGATATGATTACAGACAGGGAGATTATGCTGTCGGAAGCGTGGATGAACGCATGGAGCTTTACCGCAGATGTGAAGCAGAAGGTGTGGGGATTTCTGTCATGAAAGCTTTTAGCGGAGGGCAGCTTTTGAGCGACAAAACATCTCCTTTTAAGAAGGCACTGACAAAATATCAGTGCATACAGTATGCTCTGGATAAACCAGGAGTATTAACCGCGCTGCCGGGAGTCAGAAACAGAAAAGATCTGAAGGAAATCCTGGGCTTTCTTAAGGCTTCAAAGGAAGAGAGAGACTACTCTGTGCTGGGTGATTTCACACCGCAGGATGCAGAAGGGATTTGTGTGTACTGCAATCATTGCCATCCCTGCCCCCAGGGACTGGATGTAGGCCTGATCAATAAGTATTATGACCTGGCAAAGGCAGGAGACAGCCTGGCAAAGTCTCATTATACAAACCTTGAGAAAAAAGCGGGGGATTGTGTAGGCTGCGGACATTGCGATTCCCGCTGCCCGTTTCATGTGGTGCAGACAGAGCGAATGGAAGAAATTAAAGAATATTTCGGCGGGTAAATGACAGCGGGCGATCATTTCTTGGCATGAACAAAAGAAGAAGACAGAGCTGATAGAACAAGTCTCTGTCTTCTTCTTATAATGCTGCGCCGGTAAGACGCAACATTGTGAGAGGAGAATTACATATATTTTTTCAGTGTAGCCCTTACAGCTCCATGACCTGCGATTTCTTCCAGGAACATGCCTTCGATTTTTTCGCCGATGCCTGCCTGATATAAGTCAATGCCGAAGATGTTGGCGTTGGATAAGATGGATTTTAACTGTCCGTTGTAAGTTTCTGGTTTTCCTACCTCGATTCCTTCCAGAGCTTTTGACAGTTCCTCAAGCATGGGGTCTGCGGAACGCTCAAAGGTGTTGCCTTCATCGTCAACGCCCAGAAGGTATCTGCACCATCCTGCGATTGCAAGAGGAATTGCAGTAAGTTTCTTGGCATCGCCGTATTTTTCTACATAAGATTTAATGGTCTCTCCATAACGGATGCCTACTTTCTGTGAAGTATCGGTGGCGATACGCTGCGGAGTGTCAGGCATGAACGGATTGGGGATTCTCACATTGATGACTTCATCCACAAAAGCGGATGGAGAGAGGATGCCCGGGTCCGTCACAACCGGCATACCTTCTACAGGACCAATTTCATGAACCAGCTTGTTCAGCTGTTTGTCTTTCATCTCATCTGCAATGAGGGTATATCCAAGAACACAGCCATACACAGCAAGTGCTGTATGCAGAGGATTCAGGCAGGTTGTAACTTTCATTCTTTCTACCTTATTTACAGTATCTCTGTCTGTCATGTAAACACCGGCTTTTTCCAGAGCAGGTCTTCCGTTGGGGAACTTGTCCTCAATAACCAGATACTGAGGTCCCTCTGCATTTACAAAAGGAGCGATGTAAGTTCTCTTGGAAGTGATGACAGGAGCAATCTCCTCGACACCAGATTTTTCCAGATCTGCACATACAGAATCAGCAGGTCTTGGTGTGATCTTATCGATCATGGACCATGGGAAAGAAATCTGCTTCTCGTCAGAGAGATATTCTACAAATCCTGCTTCTACAAAGCCTTTTGCCTGCCATTCTTTTGCCATAGTCAGGATGGATGTCTGGAGTTTTTCTCCGTTGTGAGAACAATTGTCCATGGAAACTACTGCCAGGGGGGCCTTGTTTGCTTTGTAGCGTTCATGAAGCAGTGCACATACAACAGCCATGGCTGCGCCTGGTTTTTCCGGTCCATTGTCAATATCTGCCTGAATGAACGGGAAATAACTGCCGTCAGCACCCTTTAAAGCATATCCTTTTTCTGTAATAGTAAAGGAAACCATCTGAAGATCCGGATTTGTGAAGATCGCTTTTAAACGATTCCAGTATTCAGGAATATTAGACTGAGCCTTGATGGCTTCAGTAAGAGAACCTAATACCTTTTTATCTGTGGAACCGTCTGCTTTTAAAGTAACAGCGAGAACCAGATTGTCATATGGTTCATAAATCTTGTCTACTACATCAAAGTCAAAAGTTTCCACACAGGTGATGCCTTTGTCTGCTGTACCTTCTGAAATCAGTGTGTCAGCAAGACCGCCGATGAAAATACGGAAAATATTTCCGATTCCAAAATGAACCCATACAGGAGATTTTTTTGTGTTTTCAGCAACTTTTTCAACGTCATAAGAAGGAAGGGCAATGCCTGCTGCTTCCCACTGCGCTTTGTTTTTAATACCTTCTAAAGTCAGTTTCATAATTTTCTACTTCCTTTTGTTTGTTTGCTCAGTTTTTAGATTCCTTTTCAACTGCTTCCCACAGTCCGCACAGATAAGCTGCGCCTAAAGCACGGTCATATAATCCATAGCCAGGCATTGCTTTTTCGCCCCAGATCATACGTCCGTGGTCCGGACGGATCGGTCCTTCGAATCCTGTATCATGGAGTGCCTTGATCACTGCATACATATCGAATGTACCGTCAGAGCTTAAATGAGCGCTTTCTTCAAAATCACGCATGCCGTCATTGAAGCGGAGATTTCTGACATGAGCGAAATGAATTCTTCCTTTTAACATATGAATGGTGTCAATGAGGTCATTATTCAGGTTGGTTCCATAAGATCCCATGCAGAAAGTAACGCCGTTGTGTTTGTTCGGAACAGCTTCCATCATGCGTCTTAATTTTTCCTGGGAGGAGATGATACGCGGCAGTCCGAAAACGCTCCAGGACGGATCGTCCGGATGGATCGCCATGTTGATGTCATATTTGTCACAGACAGGCATGATCGCTTTCAGGAAGTATACCAGGTTTTCGAATAATTTTTCTTCATCAATGTCTTTGTACAGAGCAAATAATTCTTTTACTTTCTCCATGCGTTCTGGTTCCCAGCCCGGCATGACGGTTCCGTTCATATCATTTTTGATGCTGTCAAACATTTTTTCCGGATCCATGCTGTCAATGGTATCCTGATTGTAGGCAAGGACAGTAGAACCGTCGTCTCTCATACGCTCCAGTTCTGTTCTCGTCCAGTCAAATACAGGCATGAAGTTATAACATACCATATGGATGTCAGCTTTTCCAAGATTTTCAAGAGTTTCGATGTAAGCTGCGATGTCTTTGTCACGTTCAGGAGCACCTGTTTTGATGGCGTCGCTTACATTGACACTTTCGATACCGGCAAGATGCAGGCCGGCGTCTTCTACCTCTTTTTTCATTGCCAGAATCTCGTCCAAAGTCCATACTTCTCCCGGAAGTTTGTCATAAAGTGTTGTAATGATACCTTTTACATAGCAAGATTGGCGAATCTGCTGTAAAGTTACAGTGTCATGGTCCTTTCCATACCAGCGCATTGTAATTTCCATAGTGTTTTTTCCTTTCTTTTCCGTTAAATTTTATAAATTTATTATAATCAAAAACTAAGAAAAATCCAATTGATAAGGTTGTTGTATACATTGTAAAAGTTGCGGTTTTGTATTAAAATGGAAGCAGCACAGCGGACAGGAGAAGAAGAGGTATGAAAAAAAATTTAAAAAGCAAATTTCAGAGAAGGCAGTATATGCTTTCCAGAGATTTTGAAATTTATTATTACAGTGACAGCCATATGGAAAATGTGGACAGTCACATGCATGATTATTATGAATTTTATTTTTTTCTGGAAGGGAATGTTTCCATTTTGGTGGAAGATAAAAGCTATCCTCTGAAGGCGGGGGATGTGGTGGTGATCCCGCCCGGTATTCATCATAAAGCGGTGATCCACAGCTGGAAGCTGCCGTACAGCCGGTTCGTATTCTGGATCAGCACGGATTATTTCACCAGACTTCGTAATACTTCCGCAGATTATGCTTATTTTATTGATTATGCCCGTAAAAAGGGAGAATATGTATTTCACAATAATATGGTGGAATTTACTGCAATTCAGTCAAAAATCTTCCGCCTGATCGAAGAAATACACTCAGAACACTTTGGAAGAGATACGAAGATTTCCATCTGCATCAGTGATCTGCTTCTTCACCTAAACCGTACAGTGTATGAGAAAAATCATCCCAGAAGAAAGAAAGAGGATAAGAATCTGGAAGAAAGTATTATCCAGTATATTGATGAGCATCTGGAGCAGGATCTGTCCCTGGAACATCTGGCGGGAAAGTTTTTTGTGAGCAAATATTATATTGCTCATATGTTTAAAGAGAATATCGGAGTTTCCATCCATCAGTATATTACAAAGAAAAGACTGGCAGCGTGCCAGAATGCTATATTAAGCAACATCAGCATCAGCCAGTCCTATCTTATGTTCGGGTTTAAAGATTATTCCAGCTTCTTCCGGGCTTTTAAGAAAGAGTATGGAATTTCACCAAAAGAATTCAGAGATATGCAGATCGGGCAGAAAAAGAGAAAACTGCAGGAAGGAGATTTCTGATGACAGAAACCTCCTCTTGTTTTCATTGCTGATCCCTATTTTAACATTTCCTCTTTTTTTGAAAGAATATCAGACGCAGCAAGGCAGGCGGGGCAGTCACAGTATTTGGCTCCTTTTTCCTTGATTTCTTTTGCGTGGGCAGCAATACCGGCAGCAATATCCGCGCCGAAGTATTCTTTGCCCCGGTCAGAGCCGGCAAAGGCAATGAGATTATCGATGGGCATGATGTCCATTTCCAGTTCTTTGATATATTTTTCTGTTTCAGATTTTTCTTCTGGGGTTCCTGCTTTGGAAAGCCAGCTTTCTGCAGCTGCTTTTGTCTCCTGACTGCAGCTGGGAGCCGCGATCAGTTCTTTTGTCTTTTCAACTACATAATCCATTACTGTTTTGTCCATAAAAAAACCTCCACTTCTTAATCTATATTATTTTTTATTTTAACACTAAAAAAAACAGAAGTACAGGACAGAAAAGAAAAACGCACCGAAAAAGGTATTCCGGTGCGTCTGGCAAATTAATTATCTTCTTCTGTCATGGTGTATACCTGGCGTTTTCTTGCCATTTCATCGCTTGCTAGATATTCATCATAAGTGGTGATCTTATCGATCAGAACGCCGTTTGGAAGAATTTCCATGATACGGTTGGCTGTGGTCTGAACGATCTGATGATCATGGGATGCAAAAAGGATCACGCCCGGGAATTTTATCATGCCGTTGTTCAAGGCAGTGATAGATTCCATATCCAGATGGTTGGTGGGCTCGTCAAAGATCAGCACGTTTGCTCCGGAGATCATCATCTTGGACAGCAGGCAGCGTACTTTTTCACCTCCGGAAAGTACCCGTACTTTTTTCACTCCGTCTTCTCCGGGGAACAGCATACGGCCCAGGAACCCGCGGACATAAGTTGCATCTTTGATTTCAGAGTAGCCGGTAAGCCAGTCTGCGATAGTCAGGTCATTGTCAAATTCCTTTGTGTTATCCTTGGGGAAATATGCCTGGGAGGTAGTCACACCCCATTTGTAATTTCCTTCGTCCGGTTCCATTTCGCCCATGAGAATCTGGAACAGGACTGTTTTTGCACGTTCATTTCCGCCTACAAAAGCTACTTTGTCTTCGCGTCCCAGAGTAAAGGAAAGGTTGTCCAGGATCTTTACTCCGTCAATGGTTTTAGAGAGACCTTCTACCATCAGAACTTCATTTCCGATCTCTCTGTTGGGACGGAAATCAATATAGGGGTACTTACGGCTGGACGGACGCATTTCATCCAGCTGGATTTTTTCCAGGGCACGCTTTCTGGAGGTTGCCTGTTTGGATTTTGAAGCATTGGCGGAGAACCTGGAGATGAACTCCTGAAGTTCTTTGATTTTTTCTTCTTTTTTCCGGTTTGCTTCTTTCATCTGTTTGATGAGAAGCTGGCTGGATTCATACCAGAAATCATAGTTTCCGGCATAGAGCTGGATCTTACCATAGTCAATATCTGCTGTGTGTGTACATACTTTATTCAAGAAATAACGGTCATGGGATACTACAATGACTGTATTATCAAAGTTGATCAAAAATTCTTCCAGCCATTCGATAGCGTCCAGGTCCAGGTGGTTGGTGGGCTCATCCAGAAGCAGGATATCAGGGTTGCCGAAAAGTGCCTGGGCGAGAAGTACCTTTACTTTTTCACTTCCCTTCAAATCAGACATAAGAGAGTAATGGAGAGAAGTATCAATACCAAGACCGTTTAACAGCATGGCAGCGTCAGATTCCGCCTCCCAGCCGTTCATTTCCGCAAATTCGCCCTCCAATTCACTGGCACGGATACCATCCTCATCAGTGAAGTCTTCTTTCGCGTAGATGGCTTCTTTTTCTTTCATAATATCATAAAGGCGCTGGTTTCCCATGATTACGGTGTCGAGGACCGGATAAGCGTCGTATTTAAAGTGATCCTGCTGCAGGAAAGAGAGGCGCTGTCCGGGAGTGATGGTGATCTCGCCCTTAGTAGTCTCCAGCTGTCCGGAAAGGATTTTCAGAAAAGTGGATTTTCCTGCGCCATTGGCTCCGATCAGCCCGTAACAGTTGCCCTCTGTAAATTTAATATTCACGTCTTCAAACAGTGCTTTTTTACCGATTCGTAATGTAACATTATTTGCTGCGATCATGTTTTCATTTCCTCACTTTCAAAATGCTCCGTATTTCCGGTTAAGAAAAACGAAAGCCTGTAAACAATATTTTCTGCATAGTCTCTTCCATTTTACCGTAAAATGGGGATTTTGCAAGTGTTTCTTATGAAAAAATACTTGATAAATACAGTACAGATGATTATAATATTTCTTAAACGAAAGGGAAAAGACAAGAAGGACCGGACAGAAAAAGCAGACAGGATACTAGGGAGGGAGATATGGCATGTTAATTACAAGAGAATGTGATTATGCGGTAAGAATTGTGAGGGCTCTGGCTGGCGGAGAAAAACTCTGCGTAAATCAGATCTGTGAGATGGAAGATCTGACGCCTGCTTTTGTATATAAAATATTGAAGAAACTGGAAAAAAGGGAGATTGTAAAGAGCTTTCGGGGAAGCAACGGAGGCTATGCGCTGAAGACGCCTACTGCAGAACTGACTCTTCTGGATATTTATCTTTCCGTGGAGCCGGATTTCTATATGATCGAATGCATGAATCCCGGTAAAGCATGTGCGCGCAACCAGGAAAACAGCGGCTGCATGGTACATAAGGAGCTGTGCCGCATTCAGAGCAGGCTGGTGGAAGAACTGAGGGCACATACCATTGCGGAGATCATGGACAGCTGTGCGTAGTTACTTATTATAACAGTGTAATACATAATTTTGTACAGAAAGGGGAACACAGAGGGTGTTTCCCTTTGTTTTTTTGTAAAAACATTGTATTTTCTTCCATTTTACAAATAGACATGCCTGTGAAATCGTGCTATAATTTCTGTAGACTTCGGGGAGCGAAGTGGATTATTGTTCAAAACAATTTTCAAGGAGGAAAAAATCAAATGGCTAGAAAGATGAAAACCATGGATGGTAACCATGCGGCAGCTCATGCGTCCTATGCGTATTCTGATGTAGCGGCTATCTATCCGATCACCCCTTCATCTGTAATGGCAGAAGCTACAGACGAATGGGCAACACAGGGAAGAAAGAACATTTTCGGACAGGAAGTTCAGGTTACAGAAATGCAGTCTGAAGCTGGTGCAGCCGGCGCAGTTCACGGTTCCTTAGCAGCTGGTGCCCTGACTACAACATATACAGCATCTCAGGGTCTTCTGCTGATGATCCCTAACCTTTACAAAATCGCAGGCGAGCAGCTCCCGGGCGTTATCAATGTATCTGCTCGTGCACTGGCAAGCCATGCATTATCAATTTTTGGTGACCACTCTGATGTATATGCCTGTCGTCAGACTGGATGCGCAATGCTGTGTGAATCTTCCGTACAGGAAGTTATGGACTTAACACCAGTAGCACATTGTTCCGCAATCAAAGGCAAAGTTCCGTTCATCAACTTCTTCGATGGATTCCGTACTTCTCACGAAATCCAGAAGATCGAGACATGGGATTACGAAGATTTAAAAGATCTGGTAGATATGGACGCTGTTGACGCATTCCGTAAACATGCATTAAATCCGAATCATCCATGCCAGAGAGGTTCCGCTCAGAACCCGGATATCTTCTTCCAGGCAAGAGAAGCATGCAATCCTTACTATGATGCATTGCCGGCATTAGTTCAGGAATATATGGACAAAGTAAATGCTAAGATTGGCACAAACTACAAATTATTCAACTACTATGGTGCTGAAGATGCTGAACATGTAATCATTGCTATGGGCTCCGCTTGTGAAACAATCGAAGAAACCATTGATTACTTAATGGCACAGGGCAAGAAAGTTGGTCTTGTTACTGTACGTCTGTACAGACCATTCTGTGCAGAAGCATTAGTAAATGCAATTCCTGAAACTGTAAAACAGATCACAGTATTAGACAGAACAAAAGAGCCAGGTTCCTTAGGCGAGCCTCTGTACTTGGACGTTGTTGCAGCACTGAAAGGTACTAAATTCAATGATACACCAGTGTTCACAGGACGTTACGGATTAGGTTCCAAAGATACAACACCTGCTCAGATCGTTGCTGTATACGAGAACACAACAAAACAGAAATTCACAATCGGTATTGTGGATGATGTTACAAACTTATCTCTGGAAGTTGGTGCTCCTCTGGTTACTACACCGGAAGGAACTATCAACTGCAAGTTCTGGGGATTAGGAGCTGACGGTACTGTTGGAGCGAACAAGAACTCCATCAAGATCATCGGTGACAACACAGATATGTACGCTCAGGCATACTTTGATTATGACTCCAAAAAATCCGGCGGTGTTACCATGTCTCACCTGCGTTTCGGTAAGAGCCCGATCAAATCCACATACCTGATCAAACAGGCGAACTTTGTAGCTTGCCACAACCCATCCTACATCAACAAGTACAATATGGTACAGGAACTGGTTGACGGCGGTACATTCCTGTTAAACTGCCCATGGGATATGGAAGGTCTTGAAAAACACTTACCAGGACAGGTAAAAGCATTCATCGCTAACCACAACATCAAATTCTATGTGATCGACGGTATCAAGATCGGTAAAGAAATCGGACTTGGCGGACGTATCAATACAGTACTGCAGTCTGCATTCTTCAAACTTGCAAACATCATTCCGGAAGAACATGCCATCGAATTAATGAAGGCAGCTGCAAAAGCTACTTACGGAAGAAAAGGTGATGCGATCGTTCAGATGAACTATGACGCTATCGATGCAGGTGCTAAGCAGGTTGTAGAAGTACAGGTTCCGGAAAGCTGGAAGAACTGTGCAGACGAAGGCCTGGCTATGGCTCATGCTGAAGGCGGACGCAAAGACGTTGTTGACTTTGTAAACAACATCCAGTCTAAAGTAAATGCTCAGGAAGGTAACTCCCTGCCTGTATCCGCATTTACAGAATATGTAGACGGTACAACACCATCTGGTTCTTCTGCATTCGAAAAACGTGGTATCGCAGTAGACATTCCGGTATGGCAGCCAGAAAACTGTATCCAGTGTAACCGCTGTGCATATGTATGTCCGCATGCAGTTATCCGTCCGGTAGCACTGACAGAAGAAGAAGCAGCAGCAGCTCCGGAAGGAATGCAGACACTGCCTCTGACTGGTATGAAAGAATATAAATTTGCTATGACTGTATCTGCTTATGACTGTACAGGATGCGGTTCCTGTGCAAATGTCTGCCCAGGCAAGAAAGGTGCTAAAGCCCTTGTTATGGAAAACATGGAAGCAAATGCAGGCTTACAGAAATACTTTGACTATGGTGTAACATTACCTGTAAAAGAAGATGTTATCGCTAAATTCAAAGAAAATACAGTAAAAGGTTCTCAGTTCAAACAGCCTCTGCTTGAGTTCTCAGGCGCTTGTGCAGGCTGCGGTGAGACACCATACGCAAAACTGATCACTCAGTTATTCGGTGACAGAATGTATATTGCAAATGCAACAGGATGCTCCTCTATCTGGGGTAACTCTTCACCGTCCACACCATACACTGTAAACGCTAAGGGACAGGGTCCTGCATGGTCCAACTCTCTGTTTGAAGATAACGCTGAATTCGGATATGGTATGCTGTTAGCACAGAAAGCGATCCGCGGCGGATTAAAAACAAAAGTTGAATCTGTAATGGCAAATGAAAACGCATCTGAAGAAGTGAAAGCAGCTTGCCAGGAATGGCTGGATACCTTCAACAGCGGTGTTACAAACGGTGCAGCTACAGACAAATTAGTAGCAGCATTAGAAGGTGTTGACTGCGACGTTTGCAGAGACATCGTGAACAACAAAGACTTCCTCGCTAAGAAATCCCAGTGGGTATTTGGTGGTGACGGATGGGCTTACGATATCGGATTCGGCGGTGTTGACCATGTATTAGCTTCCGGACAGGATATCAACGTTATGGTATTCGATACAGAAGTTTACTCCAACACAGGCGGACAGTCCTCCAAAGCTACACCAACTGGTGCGATCG
>CALWHD010000176.1 GCA_944380235.1 uncultured Blautia sp. | reverse complement strand
CATGGTAGAAAACATATCTGTGACCATCTGGATAACATTGATCTCCCCGGGTTCTCCTCCTTCTCCCTGTCCTCCCCCTGTTTCTGCCGACAGCATAGAGGTCATATCCACACCTGTGCTCTGGATCTGCAGCGGATACTCTGACAGCGTCTCTTCCTCCACATTTTCAATATAATCATTCACCCCTGTGGAAAGTGCCAGGATCAAAGAAATGCCGATGATCCCGATAGATCCTGCAAAAGATGTCAGCAAAGTCCTTGCTTTCTTTGTACGCAGGTTATTAAAACTCAGGGATAAAGCAGTCAGGAATGACATAGAAGATTTCCCCATATTCTTATGCTGCGGTTTTTCCATTTCTTTTTCATCCATGACAAAAGGATCCGTATCAGAACGTATCTTTCCGTCGCGAAGGTTCACGATCCTGGTAGCATACTGCTGAGCCAGTTCCGGATTGTGGGTGACCATAACAACCAGCCGGTCCCGCGCTACCTCGCGGAGGAGATCCATGACCTGGACACTGGTATCGCTGTCCAGAGCTCCTGTGGGCTCGTCAGCCAGAAGAATATCCGGGTCATTGACCAGAGCTCTGGCGATAGCTACCCTCTGCATCTGTCCTCCGGACATCTGATTGGGCTTTTTATGAAGCTGATCTCCCAGCCCCACTTCCTCCAGCGCCTTTACTGCACGCTGGCGCCGTTCACTTTTCCCAATCCCGGAAATAGTCAGTGCAAGTTCTACATTGGCAAGCACCGTCTGATGAGGGATCAGGTTATAACTTTGAAACACAAAACCTATGGTATGGTTTCGGTAGGAATCCCAGTCCCTGTCCTTATATTTCTTGGTTGATATTCCATTGATGATCAGATCTCCGCTGTCATAACGGTCCAGTCCTCCTATAATATTCAAGAGTGTAGTCTTTCCCGAACCGCTCGGTCCAAGGATTGCTACAAATTCATTGTCTCTCAGATTCAGGCTTACATCATCCAGTGCTTTCTGCACCAGTTTTCCTGTTCTGTACTCCTTGTGGATATGTTGAATCTGAAGCATTTATTCATCTCCTTAGCTGATAAAAATCTGTCTGAAAAACGTATAATAAAATGCTACTACAACCGAAAGAAAATTTCAACGGAAAACTCCCGCGGGGTCTTCCCAGATTTTAAGTTTTTTCTTTGAAATCTTTTAAAAATGAATTTTATTTCCCTTTTCTTTCTAAAAATCCCCATGTAAAACCCGCTGCTTCTCTGCTAAACTTTTCCTATCAAGAAAAATAAGACTGAGGTGACATATTTATATGGAAAATGTAAATCTGCCGATCACCGGCATCTGTTCTTTTGCAAAATATCCTGTCTGCACAGACCTGGATCAGCTTGATGCCCATATTGCTATCCTGGGTGTTCCCTATGACCAGGGCGCTGCCTGGTACGGAGGGCAGCGTCTTGGTCCCAGGGGAATCCGCAGTATCTCTACCGCCTACGCCAGAGGAAGCACAGGTTTTTATGATCCTGAAGAGGATGCATATCTCCGTGCCTCTCCCGTAAAAATCTGTGACCGTGGAGATGCAGATATCCTCCACGCGGATCCCGGCTATTGTTTTTCCTCCATCGAAAACAATGTCCGCAAAATTCTGGAGCGCGGGGCTGTGCCTGCCATCATGGGCGGCGACCACTCCATTTCCATTCCTGCTGCAAGAGCGCTGTCCTTCTTTGACGAACCAGTCCACATTGTACAGTTTGATGCCCACCTGGATTTTTCCATGGCAAAAGGACCTCAGAAATTCGGAAACGGAAATCCCATCCGCAGAATGTCTGAGATGTCCCACATAGGAAAAATAGTCCAGATCGGCATGCGCGGTCTGGGAAGCAGTTCCCGGCAGGACTGGCAGGAGGCCAGAGCCCGGAATACTGTCATTACTGCCAGACAGTTCCATTCCATGCCGCTGCAGAAAGTTCTGGAGCAAATACCGGAGGGAAAAGTATATATTACCTTTGATATTGATGCCTATGATATTTCCCTGATGCCCGCAACAGCAGCGCCTTCTCCCGGCGGACTGTTCTATGAAGAAGTCACTGAACTGCTGAGCGGCATCTGCCGGAAGTCACAGGTGATCGGCTTTGATCTGGTGGAAACGGCTCCCCCTTATGATACTCCCGGCTCTACCGGCTGTCGTCTTGCGGCCCTTACCATGCTTCATATCATGGGACAGATTATGAAGAACCGGGATCTGTAAATGTCACAAAATCTCACTGGGATCTGTCTTTTGGCAGATCCAGTTTGATTTCATAAATATTCTTCGGCCGCCCGGCAAACATATCCAACAGCAAAAAATAAACGAATTGAGAAATACAAAGCTAAGTGGTGTGCATAAAAAATCAGCCGCACGAAACCGTGCGACTGATTCAGAGCATCTTATTTTAGATATTTGACCTGTCTACTTGACAGGGGGCATATCACTGCCCGTGAGCAGCTCCTTTTCCCTCTCTTTCTATTTTACCAGATCCAAAATTCCCCGGATATCCCTTACCACATAGTCGGCACCCGCCTCCAGATAAACCTGTTCTGCTTTTTTGTCAGCTTCTTC
>CALWHD010000175.1 GCA_944380235.1 uncultured Blautia sp. | reverse complement strand
GGGCATGTCCATTTGGCAGCTGCCGTGAGGGTCAAAGTCCCTGATCTTGCAGCGCTGCTCGCTTGATGCCCCGTATGCTTGCAGTGGGATCTTTGACTATTATATCAAGTTCACGGGCTGACGGCTAGACCTAAGCCGGGAAAAATCCCATTTTTGATTGTTGCGTATATGCAACAAATTAACAACATTTTTAAACAATTAGGTGTTGTAAAATGACGGATGGAAATTATATAATATTTACAAGTGTAACTGCAGGCACTCTGAGTGCTGCGGCACTTCTGATTTTGTAAAACAATCTGGGATAACCTGGAAAAACGGAGGGAAAAATATGGCAATTATATGCAGGGAAAATTTGTTTTCCATTCATACAAAAAATTCAACTTATCAGATGAAAGTGGAAATGGGTTTTTTATTACATACTTATTATGGACCTTATGTGGGAGATATGGACATGTCTTATCTGGCGAGACGGATTGACAGAGGATTCTCAGGAAATCCTGATGGTGCGCCCGACAGGCGGTTCTCTTTGGATACTCAGCTTTTGGAGTATTCTGCATATGGTACAGGGGACTATAGAAATGACTGTCTCCGGGTAGAATATGCGGACGGAAGTCAGGTAACAGATTTAAAATACGTATCTTATGAAGTAAAAGAGGGAAAATATGCTCTTGAAGGTCTTCCTGCCATGTATCAGGAAGATGCCAAGGCAGAGACGCTGGAAATTACGCTGAGGGATGAATATAAGAATCTGGAAGTGATCTTGTATTATGGAGTGTTTGAGGATCTGGATATTATTACAAGGGCCTGCAGAATCGTGAATCATGGGAAGGATCCGGTGCATCTGCTTCGAGTATATTCTATGTGTCTGGATTTTTATGGGAAAGACATGGATTTTATCCATTTTTATGGCCGTCATGCAATGGAGAGAGTTATGGAAAGATCTCCGCTTCAGCATGGAATGCAGGGAGTGGGGAGCAGAAGAGGTTATTCCAGCCATCAGCATAATCCTTTTGTGATTTTATGCAAACATGATGCAACAGAAGACAGGGGATTCTGTTACGGTGCTTCCTTTATGTACAGCGGCAATTTTGCGGCGGAGGCAGAAGTTTCCCAGGCAGATGATACCCGTCTGACAATGGGAATCCATGACGCTCAGTTTTGCTTTGAAGTGCAGCCGGGAGATTCTTTTATTGCCCCGGAAGTTCTTCTTACCTTCTCAGGAGAAGGACTGGGACAGCTTTCCAGAAATTATCACAGGGCAATCCGCTATCATGTATGCAGAGGGAAATATAAGACAGCGAGACGTCCTATTCTGGTGAACAACTGGGAGGCGACTTATTTTGACTTTGATACGGAAAAGCTGCTGGATATTGCCAGAGATGCAAAGGAAATGGGAATCGAAATGCTGGTCATGGATGACGGCTGGTTTGGAAAAAGAGAAGATGACAACAGTGGTCTGGGAGACTGGTTTGTGAATGAGAAGAAACTGGTGGGAGGACTGAAGAAACTGGTGGACGGTGTGAATGAAATTGGCCTGAAGTTTGGTATCTGGTTCGAGCCGGAGATGATTTCTGAGGACAGTGATTTATACCGGGCACATCCGGACTGGGCGCTGACTATACCGGGAAGAAGTTTTACAAGATCCAGAAACCAGCTGGTATTGGACTTTTCACGGGAAGATGTGAGACAATATGTACTTGACAGAATGTGTGAGATTCTGGAGAGTGCAAACATTGAGTATGTAAAATGGGATGCAAACCGCCACTTGTCAGATGTATGGTCTGCACAGCTTCCAGCAGGAAGGCAGGGGGAAGTATTCCACCGATATATTTTGGGATTGTATGATTTTCTGGAGAAGATTACCAAGAGATTTCCTGATGTGCTTTTTGAGGGCTGCAGCGGCGGAGGCGGAAGATTCGATGCCGGTATGATGTACTATCATCCCCAGATCTGGTGCAGTGATGATACGGATGCAGTGGAAAGACTGCAGATTCAGTATGGGACGTCCTTTGCTTATCCGGTATCTACAGTGGGATCTCATGTATCGGTATGTCCCAATCACCAGACTGGAAGAAATGTTTCCTTAAAGACAAGGGGCGTGGTAGCTATGTCCGGTACCTTTGGATATGAGCTGGATATTACAAAAATGAATGACAGCGAAAAGAGGGAAGTCAAAGAGCAGATTGAGACTTTTAAACAATACTATGGTCTTATCCAGAATGGAGACTACTATCGTCTGACGGATGACGGAAGAGCATCGAATGTTGTGGCATGGGAATTTGTATCCGGGGATAAAAAGGAAGCTCTGGTGAATGCAGTCATTTTAAAGACAATGGCAAATCCGATTTTCCAGACAATTTATATGAAAGGATTAAAGCCAGATGCGTTTTATGAGATAGAAGGCAGGGAAGGAAAATTTACCGGAGCAGCACTGATGAGCGCTGGTTATCCTCTGCCTGTAGCTATGGATGATTATGAGTCTGTACAGCTTCATGTATATGAAAAAACAGAAAACTGAAACAGATTAGGAAAATGTGGAAGCGGCGGTATCTTTGATTTATTATAATGGACAGTTGCACAGAAAGGAAAAAACTGTGAAAAATATATAAATAAAAGTGGAATAAATAGAAAGTATCTTTCATTATTCACAAAAAGATGTTAAAATATCCCTATATAATAGCGGAAGGAAGTGGTCCTATGGAAAATCAGGAAAAGAAGATTGAGATACTGAAGAAAATCCTGGATGAAAGCAATTATACAGTTGTCATAGGCGGCTCAGGTATGATGGAAGAATGCGGTTATAAAGGGATCAAGACACCGGAGAGAGCCTATGAGATAGAGCGCAGATACGGAATCTCACCGGAAGACATCTTTACATCTGTGTTCTATAATAACAGGACCGCCCAGTTTTTTGAGTTTTACAGAAATGAAATGCTTATGAACCCTCCGGAGCCTACCGAGTCTGCCTATGCGGCGGCAAAAATGGAACAGGCGGGAAAACTTCAGTGCATCATAGATGGAAATATCTTTGAACAGCCTCAGAGAGGCGGCTGCAGGAATGTGATTCCTCTTCATGGATCCATTTATAGAAACGCATGCCCTCACTGCCGGAAAACTTATTCTATGGAGTATGTGCGGGACTCGGGAAAAATACCGCGGTGTGAGGACTGCGGCAGAGTTATCCGTCCAGGGGTTATGTTTTTCGGAGAAATGATGGACAGCACTCTGATGTCAGAAGCTACCAGGCAGATTGAGAGTGCTGAAGTATTGCTTCTGCTGGGAACCAGTATGGATTCGGATGTGTTTTCGAAATATGTAAAGTACTTTGACGGAGGTAAGCTGGTGATCATTCATAAAAACCATCATGATCTGGATGAGAAGGCTGATCTGGTGATTTTGGATGAACCGAAAAATGTGCTGTCAAAGCTGGGATATTAGCAGATTCATGATTCCACAGAAATAACTGAGAAAAGGTGTTTTGATTATACAATTAAAACATCTTTTCTTTTTTTAACTTTCCGATATATGGTAAAAACAGATAAAAATCAGTGAAAAAATATAAAAAAAAGATAAAAATGTTGGTGGTAGAACCAGCATTTACCAATCGGTATAGAAAAACGGTGCAAATTATGCCAAAAACAATTTAAAACTTTAAAAATCTACATGAAATATTGACGAAAATATGGTTTTTACAGTTAAAAAATGAATGATTGACAAATCAGGTTTTTAGCAGTAATGTGTTTAATGTTTAAAGAAAATAAATGAAAAAAGGAAAGGAGAAAGTCGAAATCACTGACACAGAAAGGAAGGATGTCTTACGAACAATTTATCTGAACGAATTACGGAAGAGCTGAACTGTGAAACCGTATTCAACATTCCGATTTTCGGAGGCATTCCGGTTAGTGAGGCTGTAGTGGTTACGTGGATTATTATGGCAGTGCTGGTGCTTCTGTCCGTCATTTTGGTCAGAAACCTCAAGGTGGAAAACCCGGGAAAAAAGCAGCTGGCATTGGAGGCGTTTATCGGATTCCTGAATGCTTTTTTTGAAGGCATTCTGGGCGACGAGGGGAAGCGCTATATTCCGTACCTGATTACAGTGGCACTCTATATTGGCTGTGCGAACTTAATCGGACTGTTTGGATTTAAGCCTCCAACAAAAGATTTGAATGTGACGGCAGGTCTGGCAATCATGAGTCTTGTACTGATCTACTATGCCGGATTCCGCCAAAAAGGGGCAAAAAAATTTTTTATGGGTTTTGCGGAACCGATGCCCATTGTGACACCGATTAATATTATGGAAATCGCCATACGTCCGGTTTCTCTTTGTATGCGATTGTTTGGAAATGTCATCGGTGCTTTTGTAATCATGGAATTGATCAAGATGATAGTACCAGTCATTATACCGATTCCATTCAGTTTTTATTTTGATGTCTTTGACGGTCTGATCCAGACCTATGTGTTTGTATTTTTAACTTCTCTGTTTATGAAAGAACAGATGGAATAAGAAACAGAAGAAAGAATTTTTAGCGAAGAAAAGGAGAAATGAATTATGACAGCAGCAATTGGTGCAGGTATGGCAGTATTAACAGGTATTGGCGCAGGTTTTGGTATTGGTCTTGCAACTTCCAAAGCAGTAGAAGCAGTGGCAAGACAGCCGGAAGCAGAGAGTAAGATCAGCAAACTCCTTCTGCTGGGCTGTGCGCTGGCAGAAGCAACAGCTATCTATGGTTTCGTAATTGCGTTATTGCTTTTAATTTTATAATAACCAGTAAAAAGAAAGGCAGGTGCAAAAAAGATGATAAATCTTGGATGGGGACTTGTCTGGACGATTATAAACCTGATAGTTCTTTATCTGCTGCTGAAAAAATTTCTCGTTGGTCCTGTTTTGGGAGTGATGGAGAAAAGAAAGGCCATGATCGCCCAGCAGCTCGAAAATGCAAGGGTGACTCAGCAGAAGGCGGAGGAACTGAAAGGGCATTATGAAGGTGCGCTGGCGTCTGCAAAAGAGGAGTCTGCCCAGATCCTGGAGGATGCAAAGGCAGATGCAAAACAGGTAAGCGAGCGTATGATGAAGGATGCCAATGAGCAGGCTGCAAAGATCATTGAAGCTGCAAAAACCACAGCAGAACAGGAAAAGAGAAATGCCATGCAGGGCGCAAAAGCAGAGATTGCAGGACTTGCCATGGAGGCTGCCAGAAAACTGCTGGAAAACGGAAGCAGTGAAGAAGGTAACCAGATGCTTTACGATCAATTCTTAGCAAAAGCAGGTGATGGAAATGACACAGACATCCATTAATTACGGAAGAATCCTTTATGAGCTTTCTGTTTCACCTGAAGCAGCCGCAATGACAAAGGAAATTCTGACAGAATCACCCGAGTTATGTACAGCCCTGGAAAGTCCGCTGGTATCTCTTAAAGAAAAGGAAAGACTGATACAGAGAATTTTTCCGGAGGAGATCAGGGGATTTTTAAGTGTTCTCTGCAAGTATGGACATGCCGGGCTCTGGCAGGAAATTTTCCAGGCATATCAGGAATATGATAACGAACAGCATAAGATTTTAACCGCTGTACTTTACTATGTGACAAAGCCTACCGGTGAACAGATCCAGGGAATGAAAAATTTCCTCTGCGGAAGGTATCATACAGAAGATGCGGCCATTGAGATGATAGAAGAGAAAAACCTGGTAGGCGGATTCATCCTCCGTGTGAAAGACCAGGAATTTGATTACAGCTTAAAAGGCAGGATCAATGCATTACAACAAAAACTAATCTGGAGGTGAACAATTTGAGTTCAATCAATTCACAAGAAATTATCTCCATTCTGAAAGAAGAAATAGAAAATTTCCAGATGACAACCGATGTTCGTGAAGTCGGAAACGTAATCTGGGTTGGTGACGGAATTGCGACTGTTTACGGGATTGACCATGCTATGTACGGCGAGATTGTAACCTTTGAAAATGGTGTCAAGGGAATGGTGCAGGATATTAAGAGAAATGAGATCGGTGTCATCATTTTCGGCAGGGACACAGGAATCAGAGAAGGTACAAAAGTTGCGCGTACAAAGAAACGAGCAGGTATTCCTGTAGGAGAAGGTTATATCGGGAGAATTGTGGATGCTCTCGGAGCTCCCATTGACGGAAAGGGAGAGATACAGGCAGCAGATTACCGTCCTATCGAGCAGGAGGCTCCCGGCATTATTGACCGTAAGTCAGTATCTGTCCCAATGGAAACAGGAATCCTGGCTATTGACTCCATGTTTCCCATAGGAAGAGGACAGCGTGAGCTGATCATCGGTGACCGTCAGACCGGAAAGACTTCGATAGCCATTGATGCGATTTTAAATCAGAAGGGCAAAGATGTGATCTGTATCTATGTGGCAATCGGCCAGAAAGCATCTACAATCGCAAAACTGGTAGGTACTCTGGAAAAACACGGCGCTATGGAATATACCACTGTATTTTCCGCTACAGCCAGTGACTGTGCGCCTCTTCAGTACATAGTTCCATATTCGGGAACTGCTCTTGCAGAATACTTTATGTATCAGGGCAAAGACGTGCTGATCGTGTACGATGATTTATCCAAGCATGCAGTAGCTTACCGTGCCCTGTCCCTGCTTCTTGAGCGTTCTCCGGGACGTGAAGCATATCCGGGCGACGTATTCTACCTGCACTCCAGACTGCTGGAGCGTTCCAGCCGTTTAAGCGAGGAGGCAGGCGGCGGTTCCATTACGGCACTGCCTATTATTGAGACACAGGCAGGAGATGTATCTGCATATATTCCTACCAATGTTATTTCCATTACAGACGGACAGATCTTCCTGGAGAGTGACTTATTCAACGCAGGTATGCGTCCGGCGGTGAATGTAGGCCTTTCTGTGTCCCGTGTAGGCGGCGCAGCACAGACAAAAGCTATGAAAAAGGCTTCCGGAAGCATGCGTATCGATCTGGCACAGTATCGTGAGATGGAAGTGTTTACTCAGTTCTCCTCTGATCTGGATGATGCTACAAAGGCGCAGCTGGACTATGGAAAATCTCTGATGGAACTGTTAAAGCAGCCCCTGTGCAGACCGCTTGCGTCCTATGAGCAGGTCATTACTCTTTGGGCTGCGACGCATAAACTGATGGCAGATATTCCCGTAAATGAAATAAAAACTTTCCAGATGGATATGCTGGAGTATATTGATAAAAAATATCCCGAAATCCGGGATGAGATTAATGAAAAGAAAGTTCTTTCTGATGAGCTGGGAGAAAAAATCTTAAAAGCGGCAGAGGAATTTAAGAACAGGAACAGGTGATATTATGGCGAGTGCAAAAGAGATCCAGAGCCGTATGAAGAGTATTCAGGATACTATGAAAATTACCAGTGCCATGTACATGATCTCTTCGTCAAAGATGAAAAAGGCGAAAAAAGTTCTCTCTGATACAGAACCTTATTTCTATGCCCTCCAGTCTGCGATCGGACGTGTCCTGCGTCATATGCCGGACATGGAACAGAGGTATTTTGATGAGCGGGCAGAAGTTCTGCCGGAAGACAGAAAGGTCGGATATATTGTGGTATCTGCGGACAAAGGTCTCGCCGGTGCGTATAACCACAATGTCTTTAAGCTTGCGGAGGAATGTATCAAAAAAGAAGGACATACAGAACTGTTCGTTCTGGGAGAAGTGGGAAGACAGTATTTTTCTAAGAAAAATATGGATGTGGATACTACCTTTCGTTATACGGTACAGAAACCTACCATGCACAGGGCAAGAGTGATCTCAGAGAAAATGATTGCCAAGTACCTGGAAGGAGAACTGGATGAAGTCCATATTGTCTATACACGTATGGCAAACGCGGCCACGATGGTGGCAGAGAGCAAGCAGCTCCTGCCATTGAAAAAGGCTTCCTTTCACACACCTGCGCAGCTTCTTATAGACATTCATCAGGAAGAGATTGAAATGGTGCCTTCGGCTGAAGAAGTGCTGAACAGTATTGTACCCAATTATCTGAGGGGAATCATCTACGGCTGTCTGGTGGAATCTTATGCCAGTGAGCATAATTCCCGTATGATGGCAATGGATGCGGCTACCAGCAGTGCGAAAGATATGTTGAAAGATTTATCCATGAAGTATAACCGCGTGCGCCAGGCTGCCATTACCCAGGAGATCACAGAGGTAATCGGCGGAGCAAAAGCACAGAAAAAGAAATAGAAGAAAGGAAGGAGGTTTCCTTTTTAATATGAAAAAAGGTAAGATCGTACAGGTTATGGGACCTGTTGTAGACGTAGAATTTGAAGACCGGGACCTTCCGTTTATCAAAGACGCTCTGACCGTAGAATTAAACGGCAAAAAGCTTGTAATGGAGGTTGCACAGCATATTGGAAACAATACGGTGCGCTGTATTATGCTTGCTTCCAGCGACGGGCTTTATAAAGATATGGAAGTTACTGCAACAGGAGCAGGTATTTCTGTTCCGGTGGGAAAAGAAACTTTGGGACGTCTTTTCAATGTTCTGGGTCAGACCATTGATAACGGAAAACAGCTGGATGATGTAAAACACTGGGTTATCCACAGGGATCCGCCCAGTTTTGAGGATCAGAGTCCGGTTGTGGAGATCCTGGAGACAGGTATTAAGGTTATTGACCTGCTTGCCCCCTATGCGAAAGGCGGTAAGATTGGCCTGTTTGGAGGTGCCGGTGTAGGGAAGACAGTCCTGATCCAGGAACTGATCAGCAACATCGCCACAGAACACGGAGGATATTCTATCTTCACAGGTGTAGGAGAGCGTTCCCGTGAGGGCAATGATTTATGGACAGAGATGAAAGAATCAGGAGTTCTGGAGAAGACTGCCCTGGTATTCGGACAGATGAACGAGCCGCCGGGGGCACGTATGCGTGTGGCTGAGACAGGCCTTACCATGGCGGAATATTTCCGTGATGAAGAACATCAGAACGTGCTGCTGTTTATTGATAATATTTTCCGTTTTACACAGGCAGGTTCTGAAGTTTCCGCCCTTCTGGGACGTATGCCGTCCGCAGTGGGGTATCAGCCTACTCTTGCTACAGAGATGGGTGAACTTCAGGAACGTATTGCTTCCACGAAGAATGGATCTGTTACTTCTGTACAGGCAGTTTATGTGCCGGCAGATGACCTGACAGACCCGGCTCCGGCGACTACTTTTGCTCATCTGGATGCGACCACAGTACTTTCCAGAAAGATTGTGGAACAGGGTATTTATCCGGCAGTTGATCCGCTGGAGTCTACCTCACGTATCCTGGAAGCTGATGTGGTGGGAGAAGAACATTATCAGGTGGCAAGAAAGGTTCAGGAGTATCTTCAGAAATATAAAGAACTCCAGGATATTATTGCTATCCTTGGTATGGAAGAGCTTTCTGAAGAGGATAAAATGACGGTATTCCGGGCAAGAAAGATTCAGAGATTTCTGTCTCAGCCTTTCCATGTGGCGGAGACCTTCACCGGAGTTCCGGGGAAATATGTACCCTTGAA
>CALWHD010000174.1 GCA_944380235.1 uncultured Blautia sp. | reverse complement strand
TCTGTCAGAACTAACGGCTGACGAACAACTACCTTTAATGTCTCTAATCCAAAATATTCGTCGATATCTCTTTTGTTAATTGTAATCTTACCTGTACCTGGTACCAGATATACACGTGCTACAGATGATTTTCTTCTTCCTGTTCCATAGAATTTTGTACTAGCCACTGTCATTTACCTCCTATTAAAATGTTAATACTTCTGGTTTCTGAGCTGCATGATTGTGCTCTGGTCCAGCGTATACATGTAATTTTTTAATCATAGAACGTCCTAAAGGTCCTTTTGGAAGCATACCTTTAACAGCCAGTTCAACAACTTTTTCAGGTTTTTTAGCCATCATCTCTCTTAAGGTGCTTTCTTTCATTCCACCTACATATTCAGAGTGTCTGTAGTAGATCTTCTGATCTAATTTCTTACCAGTAACGCTGATTTTGTCAGCATTAACAACGATTACATAATCACCTGTATCAATGTGCGGTGTGAAAACCGGTTTATTCTTTCCTCTTAAAACTTTAGCAACTTCAGATGCAAGACGTCCTAATGTCTGTCCGTCAGCGTCTACAACATACCATTTTCTTTCGATCTTATCCGGATTAGCCATATAAGTGTTCATGGTTTTACCTCCTATTATCAACAATATAGAATATATTTCGTCATTAAATCATATCATGTACTCATCTATGAATATCGCCATACCGGGGCTTTTGGCTAGGCAAATTCATACTACGTCACATTGAATAATTATATTATAAGAAAAACTCTGTGTCAACATCTTTCTTCATATTAATAAAAATTTTTTGTTTCTTCCTCCACTTCCGGGTCTTCTCACGGATCACCATGGGGGTGCGGTCTTCAAGCTCTTTTCGTCCAAGACTCAATTCATTGCATACAAGGACCAGATTATCAATAGTAAGGGGAATCCCCTCTGAAATCTTATCTGCAAAAAAACGGATAGGCTCCTCTCTGTCTGACCGGTATAACTGCTTGACCAGCTCTGTATCCCGCTGAAGAAACTCCATCAAAGGAACTGACAGAACAGGATTTTCAAATCTCAGCCGGAATTTATTCCTGATCATTGCCTCGATCTGCATATTTTTATAATTTCGGTAGGCAAGCCGCTCCAGAAGATTCACCATACTCCTGTCGCAGATTTCCAAAGTAGCATAGATCCCGTTCAGCTCTCTTGACAATTCATAATGCTGCTCCCATTCTTCCTTATGCTTATACCTGACATCATGATCCACTTCATGCCATCCTTCTGAAAATGTAGTCCGGATCTGTACCTCGAAAGTCTTATCGATTCTGTAGTTCTCCCAAATTTCCTTTGGAAAACGCTGTACAAATTCCTCAGGCATCTCACAGACATAATTCATACGGATAGGATTAAATTCGTTTACCTTGGGAATATCCTCATGAGAATCTTTCTCAATAATAGAGTATGTCTCCTTCAAAAGTTCCTTACAGATCGGAATATCGTCCATATAATAAAGAACGATCCTGATTCCCACAAGATCCTGAAGTTTTTTATTCTTTTCTTCATATTCCTGCTTTTTCCACTCCAGCTTATGACAGATAGACCCTGCTTCCTTCATCCTGGCAAAAATGCGGAAATAAATACCACTTTTCTCCAGTTTCTCCTGTATTGCCCATCCCAGTTCCTTGCCCAGACCTCTGATATTTTCTCTGTCCAGATATCCTGTCAATTCCTCAATCTCTCTCATAAAAATCTCCTCTTCCCATGAAACTGGTCTGCTTTCGCTGTACTGATTCATTATACCAATAACTCTTTCTTTCGTAAACGGTTTTACGAATAATTATGTGACCTTGTCACAGACTATATACAGAAAAAGCATTATAATACAACCAGAAACACAAAATAAATCAATCATAAAGGAGATAAAAATATGGCAGTTTTACACATAAACCAAGATGAATTTCAGAAAGAAGTTATGGAATCCTCAAAACCGGTGCTTTTAGACTTTTTTGCCACCTGGTGCGGCCCCTGCAAAATGCTGGGAAAGGTCCTTGAAGAACTTGGGGACGAACAGGATGACTTTAAAATTGTAAAAGTTGACATTGATCAGAACAGAGACCTCACAAGAGAGTGGAATATTTCTACGGTCCCATCTGTTTTCATGATCAAAGACGGAGAAGTAAAAGATTCTGCTGTAGGATTTCTCCCCAAAGCAGTTCTGACTCAGAAGATGCAGAACCTTTAATCAGGAAAGATCCAAAAGAGAAAGGCGGCATCGCATATGAAAAAAGAATATGATTTTATTATCATTGGAGCAGGTCCCGCTGGAATGACGGCTGCGATCTATGCTTCCCGCGCCGGTTTACACACCGCCATGATCGAAAGCGGTGCCCCCGGCGGAAAATTATTAAAGACCAATGAGATCAGCAACTGGCCCGGAATTCAGAAAGAACCTGGAACCCAGCTTGCTATGGACATGTTTGAACATTCCACCTCTTTCGGCGCAGTATATGAATACGGACGCGTCAAAGAAATTATTGACGGTGAAAAAAAGCAGGTGATCTGCGAAGACGGAACCATATTTGAAGCCCCGGCAGTTCTGGTGGCAACTGGAACAAGAGAACGCCTTCTGAATATTCCGGGAGAAAAAGAAAATATCGGAAGAGGAATTTCCTACTGTGCTGTCTGCGACGGAGCCTTCTTCCGCGGACAGAAAGTAGCCGTCATCGGCGGAGGAAATTCGGCTCTGGAAGAAGCTGTTTATCTCACACAGTTTGCCGAAAAAGTATATATCATTATGCGCCGCGATGTCTTTCGCGCAGACAAGATTGTGGTAGATGAAGCAAAAAAGAACCCGAAAATCCAGATCATCCAGAAAGCTGTTCCTGCTGAAATTTTAGATGACGGACAGCACGTCAGCGGACTTAGAATCTCCTACCCGGAAGATAAGCGGGAGGAAATTCTCCCTGTTTCCGGAATTTTCCCTTATATCGGTGCTGACCCTGTAACTGACTTTCTTAAAAACATGGACGTACTGGACTCACACGGATACATGAAGGTAAATAATTCCATGGAAACCTCTGTTTCTCTGCTTTACGGTGCCGGCGATGTGTGCAGTAAGGTACTCCGTCAGGTAGTGACAGCAGTAAATGACGGCGCTGTCGCTGCTCAGGACGTCTTCCATAAATTAAAACTCTCTTAAAATACAGGCGGCCCGCTGAACGAGCCGCCTGTTATTTACCACAGTCAGAATCAGAAAAACCTAAGAGTTATTGATCCATCACCGATCGTAATAACCGTCCCCTGGGTACTGTGCATCTCTTTATGAGCAAGCCCCTCCTTAAGGGTATCACCTGCTCCTTGTGTTTGTCAGTGCTGACCTCCCTACAAAGCAGCACCGCTTCTTTCTCCCTTCATCTTGTCAATTACAAAATGTTTTACCTGGTCCGGCGTGGTATCCAGTGCTACTGCCAGTTCTCCGTAAGTCAGATCCTCGGCGCATTTCATAAAACGTGAATCTACCTGTCCCAGCTTTCTATGCCCTTCTTCTGCCTCTTTCTTCTTGATATAGCATTCTTTGATCACCGCCAGCAGCACTCTTAGATCACAGGTATTGACCATCTCCTGATAATGAGCCGCAAGCCTGGTCTGCTGCCTGCACCTGAAGATCTCCGGCTGTATCTGCGGAATCTCCTCAATGCATTCTCTGGCTTCATCCGAAGTCAGGATCCTTCTGATAGGAATTTGGTTATCCACCGGAATATATACTGTATCGCCCTTTGAAAAAACCGGTCTCATTTTGTAGTATTCTCTGGAGTCATGCATGGATTCCTTGAAATAACAGCCTGTTTCTTCGATCTTACAAACACCTCTTTTTCCATATGTCACATAAGAACCTGTCTGAAACATGATTATTACCTCCTCATATGCTCAGTGTTTCCAAATTTTGCTCCTGTTATAGTATAATTATAACAAAATTTTCCACTTTTTTTCAAAGGCAAATTTTTACGAAATTTTCCTGCCTTTCCAAGGGCAAAATGCCGGAAAAAACCGGCACCGAATTTTTTTCGGTACCGGTCTTTTATATTCACTGCAGCTGCCAGTCCCCGCAAGGGGACACTCCATTGTTTTATGGACTGTACAGCTCTTTTTTATTGGGGCACAAATTCCCTTTCCTTATAATGATGTGCCTCCTCCAGCATCATATCCTTCACCTTCATCAGACGAATCTGTGTACTTCTCTCATTTTCATCCAGCTTCATGGTAATATACTTAATATTCTGCTGTGTCTCCGGAATGATCACATGCTCCAGAGCATTTACTCTGCGTCGTGTCTTCTCAATCTCCGCTGCCATGAGCTGACAGGACTTCTCCACTTCAGCAAGCTTCAGCATATCAGGAAGAATATCCGCCAGGGATTTCACAGCACCGTCCAGATCACCGGAAGTAAAGGCAAAACCATAGGAATAAATATCATTGGCGTCTGCTGTCCTGGTCTTTGTGTGAAAAACCGGAACATCAACACTCATAACATTCTTCTTATCTGCCTCCAGATAAACCTCCTGTTTGGGCGCCATGAGAGCAGTATTTAAAATCTGTTCCGACATGCCTGCCTTGGCAATGACAAAATTTTTATTTGCTGACAGGATACCTGCCTCTACTTTCTGGCGCAGAGCCATATTTTCCCTTACCAGGTCCAGAAACTGACGCATAAGCTCATCACGTTTATCCTTCAGAAGCTTATGGCCTTTCACTGCCGTCACCAGCTTTTTCTTTAAGCGGGTAAGCTCCATCCTGGTAGGATTTACCTGGGTAGATGCCAAATATACCACCTCTTTCTAATCATTGCGCAGCCACTTAATATTTGCCGTAATACTGATCCAGGAATTTGTCATCAATACGTTTCAGTTCACTCCTCGGAAGAATAGACAGCAGTTTCCAGCCAATTCTCAGAGTTTCTTCGATATCCCTGTTTGTAGTATAGCCCTGGGAAACATATTCCTCCTCAAAAGCATCTGCGAATTTTGCATAAATGATATCAATATCAGAAAGAGCCGCCTCACCCAGAATAACCATAAGCTCTTTCGCCTCTTTACCCCTGGCATATGCCGCGAAAAGCTGGTTCATGGTATTCGAATGGTCTGCCCGTGTCTTTCCTTCTCCAATACCCTTATCCTTCAGACGGGAAAGAGAAGGCAGCACATCGATAGGAGGCATAACACCTTTTCTGTAAAGCTCACGGCTTAAAATGATCTGTCCCTCTGTGATGTAGCCTGTCAGGTCAGGAATAGGATGAGTTTTATCATCTTCCGGCATGGTCAGAATCGGAATCATAGTAATACTTCCCTTCTTTCCTTTCTGCCGTCCCGCTCTCTCATACATGGTAGCCAGGTCTGTATACATATAGCCAGGATAGCCGCGGCGTCCCGGAACCTCTTTACGTGCCGCAGAGACTTCACGCAGAGCATCTGCGTAGTTTGTAATGTCAGTCAGAATAACCAGTACATGCATATCCTTTTCGAATGCAAGATATTCTGCTGCTGTCAGCGCCATCTTCGGCGTAGCAATACGCTCAACTGCAGGGTCATTGGCAAGGTTGATAAACAACACGGTCCTGTCAATCGCACCTGTCTCTTTAAAACTTTCAATAAAGAAGTTAGACTCTTCAAAGGTGATACCAAGAGCCGCAAAAACAACGGCAAAATTTTCCCCTGTGCCGCGCACCTTAGCCTGTCTGGCGATCTGGGCTGCAAGCTGGGCGTGAGGCAGACCGGAAGCTGAGAAGATAGGCAGCTTCTGTCCGCGGACCAGCGTATTCAGACCGTCAATCGCAGATACACCTGTCTGGATAAATTCTTCCGGATAGCTTCGCGCTGCGGGGTTCATAGGAAGACCATTGATATCTCTTCTCTCATCCGGCAGGATCTCCGGACCATCATCGATAGGACGTCCCAGACCGTCAAAAACACGTCCCAGCATATCTTCGGAAACACCCAGTTCCATGCTTCGTCCCAGGAAACGTACCTTACTGTTGGAAAGGTTGATTCCTGTGGAGCTTTCAAAAAGCTGTACCAGAGCGTTGCTTCCGTCAATTTCAAGAACTTTGCAGCGGCGTGTCTCGCCGCTTGCCAGTTCAATCTCACCTAATTCATCATAATGAACATTTTCAACACCGCGCACCAGCATAAGAGGGCCGGCAACTTCCTGTATGGTTCTGTATTCTTTCGGCATTAGAAGTCCTCCTTCCCTGTTACGCCTGCAAGTTCTGCCGCAAGCTGTCCCATAACTGCTTCATATTCTTTATCCAGATTTTCTTCCGGAACATATTTAAAACGTCCGATTTTTTCACGAACTTCCAGTTTTACCAGATCCTGAATGTCCGCGCCTTTTTTCAGAGCTTCCGCTCCCTGTTCATAATAAGCGACTACCAGCTTCATCAAAAGATGCTGTTTCTTTAAAGAACTGTAGGTATCGATTTCATGGAAAGAGTTCTGATGAAGGAAATCTTCACGGATAGACCGTGCCGCTTCCATCTTCAGACGATCTCCTGCTGAAAGAGCATCCATACCAACCATCTTAACGATCTCTTCCAGCTCTGCTTCATCCTGGAGAAGACTCATCATCTTCTGACGTCCTGTCATCCAGTCCTCTGCCACATTTTCATTGAACCATTTCTCCATATTGTCAAGATACAGAGAATAGCTGGTCAGCCAGTTGATCGCCGGGAAATGTCTCTTGTATGCCAGAGAAGAATCCAGTCCCCAGAACACTTTTACAATACGAAGAGTTGCCTGGGAAACCGGTTCTGAAATATCACCGCCCGGAGGAGATACCGCTCCGATAACGGAAAGAGCCCCCTCTCTTTTATCTTTGCCAAGAGAGATCACATGTCCGGCTCTTTCATAAAACTGAGCCAGACGAGAACCCAGGTAAGCAGGATAACCTTCCTCACCCGGCATTTCTTCCAGACGTCCTGACATCTCACGAAGTGCTTCTGCCCAGCGGGAGGTAGAATCCGCCATCAGTGCCACGGAATAGCCCATGTCACGGAAATACTCCGCGATTGTAATACCTGTATAAATAGAAGCTTCACGTGCTGCAACCGGCATATCAGAAGTATTGGCGATCAGAACTGTTCTCTCCATCAGAGACTGACCTGTCTTAGGGTCTTTCAGCTCCGGAAACTCATTTAATACGTCTGTCATCTCGTTTCCGCGCTCTCCGCATCCGATATAGACTACAATATCAGCTTCCGCCCATTTCGCCAGCTGATGCTGGATCACTGTCTTTCCGCTTCCGAAAGGACCCGGAACCGCGGCAACACCGCCTTTTGCAATGGGGAAGAACATATCTACAACTCTCTGCCCTGTCACCAGAGGCATTTCCGGAGGCAGTTTTTTCAGATAAGGACGTCCTTTCCGGACCGGCCATTTCTGCATCATGGTCAGCTCTTTGTCTCCCGCATCTGTAGAAACAACCGCAACCACTTCTTCTACATTAAATTCGCCTGCCTTGATCTCTTTCACTGTACCTTTGATTCCATAAGGCACCATGATCTTATGGTTTACCACAATGGTCTCCTGTACAGTACCGATAATATCTCCGCTCTCTACTTCATCTCCCGGTTTTACCGCCGGGACAAAGTTCCACTTTAACTCTCTCTTTAAGGACGGAACCTCGACACCTCTCTTTAAGTTGGTTCCTGAAACCTTCATAATATCATCCAGCGGACGCTGGATTCCATCATAAATGCTTGTGATAAGCCCGGGTCCCAGTTCTACGGAAAGGGGTGTCTCCATAGATTCCACAGGTTCTCCCGGTCCCAGACCGGAAGTTTCCTCATATACCTGGATAGAAGCTTCATCTCCGTGCATTTCGATGATCTCACCAATCAGACGCTGATTGCTGACGCGGACAACGTCAAACATATTCGCATCCCGCATACCCTCTGCGATGACCAGAGGTCCTGCTACTTTTTTAATCGTACCTTTGCTCATTGGAACGAACCACCTGCTTTCTAATTATTACTGAACAGAATATCAGAGCCTACTGCCTGCTCTACAGAGTCCTTCACACCCTGTATCCCACTGCCGGTGTTTCCGAAAACACCCGGAATCTGGATCACTGCCGGCAGAATCTGCTCCTGGAATTTTTCTATCACGCTTTTACACTCAGCTGCAGCAGCCTCTGTGATATAGATGATTCCATATCCGCTGCCCGCCAGCTCTTCTAATTTTTCTTCTGTTTCTTTACGGCCGCTCACCGGGAAAGTATCAAGACCCAGCGTGGCAAAACCGTAAATACTGTCATAATCTCCCACAACTGCAATCTTATACATACATGTCCCTTACCCTTTCCCGGATAGAATCATTAGAAAATCCGTTCTGCTTTCCTGATAAAATGATCCTCACCGTCTTAATCTCATTTTCTCTTGCCAGAATATAGGCAACCAGCGGACCTACGGAAAATGATTCATATTTCTGGGACTGCATAGTCTGCATCATGCGGTTGTCACACCATCTCTCAAACGCGGAAGGCGATTGGGCAATAGCCGAAGCTCCCTCTGCGTATACAGTCCCCGATAAATATTCTACAATGGCATCCATACCACTTGCCGCCGCCCGGGCAAGCTGATCCACATTCAGTGACTGGCAGGGTGCCATAGCACGTTTCATAAAATCTATAGATTTTGCGGTCTTCTGTGAGCGCACAGCAATCTTAATATCAGCAACAGCCACAACGGACTCAGCATAGTCCCTGATAATACTGTCCCTGGCAGCCTTTCCTGCTTCATAGATCGCTTCAAGCGCAGCCTTGTCAATGATCACATCGCACAGCTGTCCGTCTCCTGTATGAAGCAGCGTTTCATAGGCATCTCTTGCCGCACCCGCCATATTTTCAGGAAGTCTGGAAAAATCTTTGCTTCTGATAATATCCAGCATTTCATCAGGAGAAACTGCTGTATCTTCATAATAAATATTCATGGTTCTCCCGTTTTCCTGTGTGCAGGCATCTTTCACTGCTGCTTTCAGATTATGAAACAGATTCGGATAGGATAGTACGTCAAATACGGACATATCCACACCCAGCTCTCCGATTGTTTCCCAGATCTTCTCCTGTTCCCTCGCCAGGATAGCGTCAGCATTCAAGGGAGTATCCGCATCTCCCCATCCCTTTTCCTGGATGATCTGAAGGCACTGCTGCTCTGTATCGCACGCCAGGAGCTGCTCGATCACCGAAGAGGTGAACAGCCCTGTCTCCAACGCACGGATTCGCGCAACCGCATAGGTATACTTTGTATCAAACAAATCAATTCCTCCTTCTGCGGTAAACGCTTATGAAAATAGTAGTGCATGAACCTTATCTGAAAGTTCATCTCTCTTTGAATTGAACATTGCCCGAAACGTACAATTTTCTTCGATTCCTCCATATATAAGGACAAAACCGCCCTGCACATTCCGCACTTCCTGTGAAAGTGTCAGCGCGCCGCCCTTTTCTTTCGCAATCGCCTGAATTTCATCCCGAAAACCTTTAGGCATTTTCTCCAAATCTTCTTTCGAAAAGCAGATTTCCCCTTCCTGAGGAAGTACAAATTTATGGAGCATTCTGCGCAGCATGTCAAAATACGCGTTCTCATCCGCATGCAGCAAAGACTCATAGGCCTTTTCCAGCATCTCTGCGATCACTTCCTGCTTTGCCTTTAAAAGCTCTTTTCTTCTCTGAAGATCTGAGGAAGAAACCGCCCGCTCCTGAAGCCCCTTTACTTCTGCTTCCGATTTTTCGGAGATTCTCCTGCATTCAGCTTCCGCCCGCTCTCTTGCTTCACTGATTATTTTGTCAGCTTCTTTTCTTGCATTGTCAAGAATTTCTTTTGCGGAGCTTTCGGCTTCTGAAAGAATCTGGCTTTGCATCTTTTCTAATCCAGTCATTCTCCTGCTCTCCTTTACTTCTTACTGAACTCCTTCTATCTGATCAAACACGCCAATTTTTAGAACTGAAGGTTTGTTACAGCCAGAATAGAGATCAGCAGTGCCAGGATCGCATAGGTCTCAACCATCGCAGGGAACAGCATAGCTTTACCGAACTGTTCCGGTTTTTTTGCAATAATTCCAATCGCAGCTGCAGATGTCATACCCTGATATTTACCGGAGATCAGACCAACAATACCGATAGGAAGACACGCTGCTAATACCAGCAATCCCTGCTGAGGTGTTAAATCAACCATTCCTCCGCCCAGCAGACCGATTTTAGATAATGTGATAAATCCGACCAGCAGACCATAGATACCCTGGGTACCAGGCAGAAGCTGCATGATAAGTACTTTTGCGAATTTGGACGGATCTTCAGAAACAACACCTGAAGCTGCCTGACCTGCAATACCTACACCGATAGATGAACCTGCACCTGCTAAAAGCACTGCTAATGCTGCACCTAATAATGCATAAACAATTCCTAACTGACTCATAAATATGTTTCCTCCTTAACATCTACATATTTGGTATTTGATTTAAACGGGCTGAAAGGCTTTCCTCCGCCCTCATAAAATTTGCCGAAGAACTCGACGAACTGAAGACGGTTGGTATGCACATACGCCCCCAGCACATTAATTGACATGTTAAAAATATGCCCGATCACAAAAACTACAATAAATACAATAACTCCGAAAACGCTGTCACCTGCCATGCTTCCCATCTGGTTGACTACAGAAGCAATAACGCCTGTAGCAAGTCCCAGTGCAAGCAGACGTGAATAAGATAATACATCACTCAGCCATCCGGTCACGTTATAGACATCGTAAGCACCCAACGCCAAACGAAGCCCGATATTTTTACTGGAGCGTCCTGACATAAGAATCAGACCAACAACGCCGACAATAGAAAGAATCTTTCCTGCCTGAGATACTGCCGCCGGAAAAGTTCCCGGTTCCAGCTGTGCTATAGAGGCAAAAATCTCGCTTGGAAGCAGCAGCAAGATCAGTCCGATCAGGAAAACAAACCACAGAACTACATCACAGAAGAAATCCAGATACTTTCTGTCTTTTAACAGCATATATCCTTTGATTCCAAGTCCTGTAAATAAATGAATCACACCAAAAAGCATGGAATAGATCAGCATGCGCATGGGATCATTTAAAGGTACAAACCAAAGTGCCTTCACCATTCCGCCTTCCGGAACATCCACATGGAAAAAGGTTCTCGCGATCACGTCAATCGCATCCCCAAAATATCCTCCGAACAAAATTCCCCAGATTAAGGTAGATATACCGCAGTACATAAACATCTTAATGGATTTTTTCAGGGAACTTTCCATTCTCGGGAATTTCTTGACCGCAAAGAAACATCCAAGAAAAATAATCAGTCCATATGCCGCGTCTGAAAGCATAAGCCCAAACAAGAACACATAAAAAAATGACATAATTGTTGTAGGATCGATCTCTCCTTTTTTAGGAAGACCGTAGGAAGCCAACACTCCCTCTACTGATTCTGAAAAACTGTTGTTGCTTAAAAGCACCGGCGCCTCTTCCTCTTCTTTGATATCCTCAGCCTCAATGCTGAGAAGGAACTTTTCGTTCAGTGCTTTTTCCAGTGCAGGAACCGCTTTTTTGGGAACATAACCTGTCACAAGAAATGTTTTTCTGGATTGGGGAATCTGTCCCAAAATTTCATATTTTTCTGCTCTTGTCCTGAAATAATCAGAAATCAGCCTTAAATCCATTCTGTCTTTCTCATGTTCAGCGATTTTGTCCTGACAGTTTCTGATTTCCTGAAAAAGTACCCGGATCTGTTTTTCCAGCTCTTTTTTCTCTTCTGCAGGAGTTTTCCCCATCATAAGAGAGGGTTTTGCAAATCCTCCCTGCCTTAAGGCATTCTCAACTTTTTCTTCCTCTTCCTTCATGCAGACCACCGCAATATAAGTGGTATCCCTGTCGGATGACAATATAGAAATATCAACACCGGAAATCTCTTCTTCTCCAAGCACCAGCCCATAGAGTTCATCCATGGTGAGAACTCCGGATACTGCTCCGATGAGCACCGCACAGGATTTGGTTCCCTTAAAGTTCATAGGGATTCCCAGACCAAGCCAGGGTGTCAGCGCCTCTGCCTGATTCTCTAATTTCTGAATGTTCGCTCTATGCTCCGCAATCTGTTTCTGCAGGCTGACAATCTCCGAAGCTGCCGCCATGACATCCTCTTTCTTGTCCGCTGCAGCCAGATATTTTTCTTTTTCTACCAGTTTTTTCCCTTCCAGACTTGCCAGCATAGAAGTTTTCTCCGGTACATATTCCTGCAGGATATCCAATGCACTGTCTGCCAGAGCCGCGTTTTTCTCAAAAGTACTCCGTTCCTGCTGAGTACTGATTTTCTCAAACCCTTCCTCCTCATCGGGAAGCTGAAAAATTTCCATAACACCCAGTGACTGAAGTTTTTCCAGAATTTCTTTTCTATCCCTTTTCAGCGCGCAGATACTGACCTTTTGCATCTGCAAAACTGCCATATTCCTATCCCTCCTTTTCCTTTAATTTTTTCTTTTTCACCCTGGTTATACCAGCGCTTCAACAATTGCCTGAACCACCTCTTTTTCCCGGCTTTTCGCTGTTTCTTTCAGCTGCTTAATCTCACTGCCGGCTTCCTGAACGGTCTCTTCAAGCTTTTCCTTTCCTGCACGGAGCGCTTCATCCCTTGCTTTTGCAGCCTGGGTTTTTGCCTGCTCTATCATGCTGGATTCCAATTC
>CALWHD010000173.1 GCA_944380235.1 uncultured Blautia sp. | reverse complement strand
TCTGCAACTAACTGTTTTAATACAACCCTGTCTCCTAATGGTACTAATTTCATGATCTATTGCCTCCTTAATGATTTTTTGCTTCTTTTGTTTTGTTAGCACTCATTTCTTCTGAGTGCTAACCGATAGTCATATATTAGTGAATTTGATATGATTTCGCAACCGGAAATATTTTCAAACTTCTCACACTTATCTCCCTTTATCTCTTTTATACTTCTATTTTCTTTATTTTTTATATATTTTTCTTTTTTAGCTGATTTTATATTTATTTTATAAAAACAGGCGACTTCCTGCTGTCCCAGGAATATCGCCTGTCTTCTGCGTTTTTATAAATGTCTTCCTTCTCCCGCTTTTTCTCCATTCTCTCCCAGAGGACAGATATAGGGCCGGGTCATCCGGGAATGTTCTTCTTTGGCTTCCTTTACAAGCTCAGGGTTTTCCAGTAAATCTGCCCCTGTCATGGCAAGAACACCGGCGGCAAGAAACATTCCTGTTTTCCCTATGCTGCTTCCTGACTGTGATACCATCTGCCAGCTGTGCCCTGGTGTACCCTGGGCGCAGCAGACTGTATAAAGCTGCATAACAGGTGCAATACGGCTTACATCTCCTACATCTGTGCTTACAGGCATGCAGCCTCCGATTCCCTGATACACTTCTATGTCCTTTCTCAAAGTTTCTTTTCCTTCATGTGCATAGGTTTTTCTGATTGCTTCTGCAAATTTCTCCTCTTCCTTGGTAAACACGGGTCCCCCAAGGCACAGGAGATTTTTGTATCCAACCCTGTTCAGCACATCATTGGGAAGATATTCACTGTATCCCTCTTCCCAGGAAACCTGTACTTCTGTATCTGTCATCAATGCTGCCCCTTTTGCAGCACGGCAGATTCTTTCCCTCAGCTCCATGGCCGTTTTCATTTCAGGTGCCCGCACCTCATAGAGTACTGCTGCTGTTTCCTGTACAATGTTCGGCGCACTTCCTCCTGCATCCGTTATAGCATAATGAATCCTTGCCTCAGGAATCATGTGCTCTCTCATAAAATTACATCCTACATTCAGTAATTCTACTGCATGCAGGGCATTTCTGCCTAAATGAGGGGAAGAGGCGGCATGTGCTGCCTTTCCCTGAAATTGAAACAGAAAATTTAAATCTGCCAGAGAAGACTTTCCCTCGATCCCATTGTGATCCGAAGGGTGCCAGGTAAGAACCGCATCCGATTCCTGAAAACATCCTGCCTGTACCATATGTACTTTTCCGCACCCTTTCTCTTCTCCGGGACATCCATAATATACCAGTGTCCCCTGCATCTGTTTTTCTTTCATATAGTCTTTTAAAGCTATCGCTGCCGCAAGTGACCCCGTTCCCAGTAAATTATGTCCGCATCCATGTCCATTTTTCCCATTCTGTCTTTTTTCTTTCTTTACTGTTCCTGCGGTCTGGGAAAGTCCCTCCAAGGCATCAAATTCTCCCAGGATAGCTACGACAGGTTTTCCTTCCCCATATCTGCCGCAAAAAGCGGTGGGAATGCCGGCGAGATTTGTCTCCACCGCAAACCCTTCTTCTTCCAGAATTCGTTCCAGCAGTTCTGCAGACTGATATTCCATCATCCCAAGCTCTGCAAACTCCCAAATTTTCCTGCTGATCTCCCTGTATTTTTCCTGATGCCTGCTCATCCAGCCTTCTATCCATTTTTTTTCCACTTTTTATTTTCCTTTCTAAATTCCAATCGCTACTGCTATGGTCAGCATAACTGTCTGCAGAATAAACATAATGCCAAACAATTTTGTTACAAATTTCAGCCAGTAATTCATTCCGATTCCCATGGCCGCGCAAGTGATTGCACATGCGGTAGGCCAGAATATGTTAGAAAACGCATCTCCGAACTGGAATGCCATAATCGCCACGTAACGGCTCAGCCCTACCAGGTCGGCAACGGGCGCCATAATCGGCATCATAACTACTGCCTGCCCGGTTCCTGACGGTATAAACATATTTACCAGATTCTGTACGACCAGCATGCCGAAGGCGGATAATTCCGGCGGCAAATTCTGCACAAGTTCTGAAAGTGCCAGTACCACAGTATCAATAATATTTCCATGTGTCAGAACTACTTCTATGGATCTGGCAAATCCAATCATTAAAACGGCAAAAATCATGTTTTTAGAAGATTCAATAAACGCTTCCGCCAGACCTGTGACATTTAATTGATTAACAATTCCGGTAATGATCATAAATCCCAAAAACAGCGCCGCAAGTTCATTTAAATAAAATCCAAATTCAGTAACCCCCACTGCAAGGCAGACAATCAGCGCGATAAATAACGCCAGGGTGATTTTTTGTCTTCCCGAAAATGGCATTTCAAGCATCTCTGCTCTGGATTTCCCTCCGCCCTCTTCTTTCACTCCATATAAGATACTCTTTTCAGGATTTTTTTTGATCTTTGCTGCATACCGCATCATATACACAATGCTGCAGGTCATAAACACTAAAAAAGTTATAATTCGAAATACCGTAAGCTGCGGCGTGATCATTGGCACGCCGGCAATATCACTGGCAATTCCCACATTGAAAGGATTCAGGATTGCCCCCGCACATCCGGTAGTGGTCCCGACCACGACAATACCTGCTCCTACAATCCTGTCATACCCAAGAGACAGAGCAATTGCCACAAAAATAGGAATAAAGCCCCAGGATTCTTCATTCATACCGAAAGTTGTCCCGGCAATCCCGAAAAGCATCATGAAAATAGGGATCAGCAAGTAATCCTTATCCTTCATTTTTCTTAAAATTGCCCCCACCAGCGCGTCAAGTGTTCCGCTTTTCATTAATATTCCTACGTATCCACAGGCAAACAGCAGAAAAAAGCTGATATCTGCAGAATTTACAAACCCCTGATAAATACATTGAAGCAGCATCCATGGTCCTACCGGACTTCTCTCAATACTTTGATAACTTCCTGGCACTACAAGTTCTCTTCCCAATTCATCGCTCATCTGTCGCTCAAACGTTCCCGCAGGAAGCACCCATGTCAGTACTGCGCTCACCAGAATAATCGCAAAAATGATGAGATACGGATGAGGAACACGGAAATTTCTTTTTTTCTCCATAAATCTTTCTCCTTTTTTAGTATATTTTTAGTACAGTACTATTAATAACACTATATTAGCACTTTACCATAACATATTCAATAAAATTCCTCTCGTAATTTTTCATAAAAAAACTGCTGCATTTTTATGCAACAGTTCTTTTTGCAGTTATTCTATTTCGATTCTGTATAAATTCTGGGGACGCCCTTTACTCCCTGTATTTTTTCTTCCTATAAGTTTCGCATATCCTCCTTTTTGCAGTGCCGTCAGTACCCGGGTGGCAACACGAAGAGAAAAATTCTGTAATCTTACCAGATCTGCTGCTGTCACATCCCGGGTATCTTCCGTCTGCAGAACTGCCAGCACCCTCAGGATGCTTTCTGGAGAAAGATGCACTTGTCCGGCTATCCTCTCAATTTTTGCCATATCTGCCCTGCAGGTATAGTTCTCCTGTCTTCCCCGAATCTTCATGCTGTGAATAGCACCGGTCTCATCAATCAGGAATATCCGTTCCTTATCCATATGCTTCCCATATTCTTCCGCTTCTTCCGCATTGATCCTTGCCTTCTGCAGATCATTGCCCAGTCCTATACTGACAATACCGGAAAATCCCGCTGTTTTTTTCAGATGTTCCGGCAGATCACTGCTCTCAAGTCTGTCTGTAATACGTTTAATATGTTCCATATTCAGATAGATTTCCAATTTGCCGGTACTGCTCTTAAATACCGGTTCTATGCCTTTCTCTCTGAAATAATTCAGCATACTTTTTTTCCATTCCAGAATCTCGTATTCCTTTTCAACTTCACTTTTTCTTTCTGCTTTATCATTTCCGTCAATTCGTATTACTGCAGCAATTTTTTCTCTCTCTTTTGCTATTTTTATGTTTTTCAGACACATATCCAGCGTCTGCAGGAGCGAATGCCGGCCCGGATAAGAATAGTAGCATTCCACATTTTCTTTTTGCAGCGCTTCTACTACACTGTAAAAAGATGTAATCACAAAATCTAATTTTCCCGCCCTGCATCTTTTCAGGTAATCATCCACAAGTTCTTTTTCTTCCTGTTCCAGATCCTGGACCGACATTTTTGTGATTCTGTCGCTAAACTCTTCGACCAGATAGGAGAGCTGGTCTCTCTCCAGAATATCCTCCAGAACCATTCCATCTTTCAGGTAATCTATTCCTATTTTGTCTGGGTTTACCTCTTTTTTCTTTAAGAGATGTACTAAAAGCAGACGGTATGTGTTTTCAAGATATCCGCCGAAGTATTCTATTACATTCTCATTTCCTTTGGCCCTCTCCCTCAGGACTCTCATAGGAAGAATTCCGCTGGTGACAATTCCATTATACTGTGTACAGATCTCATCATATATTTTTTTCATCTGTTCCAGTGTATCATACTCATAATAGTCGACTCTGCATCCATTCCAGCTTTCTTTTACATACCCTCTGCAATAATCAGCAAAATGTTTTTTCAGAATAAGGGCAATCTTTATTTCCATTTTATGTTCCTCTCCTGTTTTCACACTTTCTGATTTTTCAGCCCATTATTTCTTCACGAGTTTCCGTTTCTTGATCTCTTCCAGTTCATCGAAGATAACCTCGTTGAGAACTTTGATATAAGTTCCTTTCATACCGGAAGACCGTGATTCTATCACACCTGCACTTTCAAATTTTCTCAGAGCATTTACAATCACTGAACGGGTAATCCCCACCCGGTCTGCGATCTTGCTTGCAACCAGAATTCCCTCATCTCCGTTTAATTCATCAAAGATATGAATGATCGCTTCCAGTTCTGAAAAAGACAGCGTATTAAAAGCAGATTTAACCACCTGGATCTTTCTGTTCTCCTCTGCATTTTCCTCATGGACAGAGCGCATCATTTCCAGTCCCACTACAGTGGTCCCGTACTCGCTTACAATAATATCTTCGATGTCATAGGGTCTGGCACTTCTGTACATAAACAGAGTCCCCAGTCTTTCCCCCGCAATGTCAATGGGACTGATAATCGCCATATACTGGCTGATATTTTCTGTTTCAAATCCCAATGTCTGAAGATTTACATTTTCCTTTGTAGACAAAACACCCAATAATCTTTCATTTAACAGTTTGTCAATATATCCGCCTACTTCACTGTCGATCAGTTCTGTAATTACTTCAACTCCAGGACAAGTACCAACACCCAGCACCTTTCCTTTTCTGCTGATAACCAGAATATTTGAATCTAATGTTTCTACCATGACTTCACATATATCATTAAACAGAACCTTAGACGCATGATTGTTGTGAAGCAGTTTGTTAATCTTTCTGGTTTTATCCAATAATTGTACGCTCATGGCGAACCTCCTTTCTTTTGCAGTGTCTGGTACCGCCTGGCTTCAAAATTCAAGCCAGCGGCTAATAAACATGTTTTCTGTACTTATATCTTATTTTAACACACAATTATTCTGAAATCAATCTATGGTTTTTCTATTTTCAGTCTTTTTATCTGTTTTCTAATAATTCATGATTACGCATCTAATCGCTCTCCAATTTTCCATCAGCAGTTTAAATTTCTCCTTAAACGTTATTTCATTTTCTGAGTTTTCATCTCTTCTTCCCACTGGTGAAGCTTTCTTACTGCCTCAGGATTTTGCTTTTCCAGACGTTTTTCCAGCTTCTGTCTGCTTTTCTGCAGTTTTTCCAGTATTTCGGGATTTTCTTTTTTCAGTTCTTCCTCAATAGTTACTCTCCTTCTTTCCAGAAGGCTCAGCACCAAGTTTCTGTTTCCCGAAAGATTCTGAGGCAGCTCATCTAAATGCATCTCAATTCTTCTTAAAACTTCGTCCTCGTCAATGACACCCAGATGTTTCCAGACATCCGCTCTTTCCGGTATTCCTGTTTCCGACAGTTTCTCAACATCCGGCAGCTTTTCGATAGATTCCATGATATGATGAACTTTTTTTTCGATTTTTTCTGCTGCCTCATCCCCAAACGCCCAGGCAAATTCTTCCATGGTATCCTCCTGCTCTGCCGGAAGTGTTCCTGTACTTTCTGTATCTTTCAAACCCTCCAGCGGATAAGGACGTTTTTCCAGACCGTATGCGATGAGTGCAGCAGTCATAGTCCTGCGCATGATCCCCTGTTCGATCAGTTCTCCCATGCCAAGACTGCGCAGTTTTTCGTTAATAGAAGCCATATGTTCTGTGAAATAGAACTGGATTCCCCTTTTTTTCAGCCTTTCTGCTGTCATTGACAGTCCGTCTGCCGCTGTAATATCGATTCCGGTTACCGCCGCGGCATCTACAATAACACATTTTGTATTCTCTTTCAAACTATTTTCAATATCCTGCTGAAAAATTTTAATATTAGCGAAAAACAAGTTTTCACTGAATTTATAAATTACAACACTTTCTATAGGGTGTGCGTACCGGTTTCTCTTTAAATCGTAAAATCCCTCTCTGCCGGGAATGATTCCAAGAAAGGTTCTTGCGGGATCTGTGGCTTTCAGTATCACTTCCAGGAATGAAAGAAGTATCCCGATTATAATACCATATACACTGCCCAGACACAGCACTCCCGCACAAGCGGCCGCAAAAATATAAAATTCATTTCTGCTGACGCAAAACAGCCGCTTTGCCAGATGCAGCTCTACTACATTCATCAGCGCCGAAATAACGATTGCTGTCAGAACCGGGACAGGAAGACTTCCGATAAATCCGGTCCCGAACATGAGGAGCACCATCATAGAAATTCCGGCTGTAATACTCACTGCCTGGGTTTTTCCTCCAAACTGGTCATTCATCACTGTTCTTGAAATACTTCCGTTGACCGGGCAGGTTCCGGTAAATGCGGCTGCCAGGTTTCCCATGGCACAGGCAAGGATTTCCCTGTTATCCTGAATTTTATAGTCATTTTTTGATGCAAAATTATTTTCCGCCAAAAGAGTCTCTGCCATAACCACCACTGCGATGGTCAAACTTCTTCCCGCTGCGTGGGTAATATCCACCTGACTCCAGTCCGGCAGATAAAATCCGGGAAGCCCTGGTTCCACAGATGCCAGCAGCTTAACTCCATAATCATCAATATGAAAAATTTCGGTTGCTCCCACTCCCAGTACCATCAGTACAATGGCTGCAGGAAATCTTGGTATGTATTTCTTGGCAGCTGTCAGAAAAAGGAGAGAACCTGCTCCAAACAATGCAGATAAAAGATTCACATGTTTTAATGCCTCTCCTATATGCTCCAGCAGTTCCAGCAATTCTCCTGTTCCGGAACTGCTTCCCAAAATTTTGGGAATCTGCATCAGGATGATCGTCAGGGCGATACCGCTGATAAATCCTCCCATAACAGGCATGGAAATATAATTTACGATCTTCCCTGATTTCAGAAAATAAAAAAACAAAAGCCAGAATCCGGTAAAAAGCGCCATCATGGGAATGTAATGCATTGCTGCTTCCGACTGTGCCTCAATTCCCAGGGAAGCCAGCGCAGAACCTACAATGGCTGCCGGTGCAGCATCCACTCCCAGGATAAATTGAGGGGAACTGGAAAACACCGCAAAAAAAAGTATGGGAAAGACAGAACCATAAAGCCCGTACACCGCAGGCAGTCCTGCTACCTCTGCATACCCCATGGATATGGGAATAGACACTGCCGCGATAATAATCCCTGTAAAAATATCCTTGGCCAGATACTGCTTTTTATAACTTTTCAGTGTCTGAAAAAGTAATCTCTGATTCATAATTTTATCCCCTTTCGGCCTTCAGGTCAGCTCTTTGAAAAACCCGAAAGCAAAAAGCGGCCTGTATCCATTCCGATAGCAGACCGCATCTTTCTCTCTTTTAAGAATTCTTTTCCTGAACAGCCTCTTCCTTTGGCTTTATCATTACATAACCGCACTGGCTGTCTGCGCAGACCAATTTGTTTCCTTTTTCTACCATATGGCCGCCGCAGGATGGACATTTTTCCCTGGAAGGCTTCTGCCAGGACATGAATTCACACTCAGGGTTATTTTCACAGCCATAATAAAGGCGTCCTTTCTTACTCCGCCTGATGACCACCTCTTTTCCGCACAGCGGACAGGGAACACCGATTTTCTCCAGGTACGGCTTGGTATTCTTACATTCCGGAAATCCGGGACATGCGAGAAATTTTCCGTGAGGACCATATTTGATCACCATGTTCCTTCCGCACAGTTCGCAGACTACATCTGTGACCTCGTCCTCTATTTTTACCTGCTCCAGCTCTTTCTGGGCAGTCTTGACCGCTTCGTCCAGATCCGGGTAAAAGTTTCGGATGACTGTTTTCCACGCAACTTTTCCCTCTCCGACACAGTCCAGCAGTTCCTCCATGGTAGCGGTGAAATGCACATCCACAATGCTGGGAAAAGAATGTTTCATAATATTATTTACTACCTCTCCCAATTCTGTCATATACAGATTCTTATTTTCTTTTGCCACGTATCTTCTTGCGATAATCGTTGTAATAGTAGGCGCATAAGTACTCGGCCGTCCGATTCCCAATTCTTCCAGTGTCTTGACCAGGGATGCCTCGGTATAATGTGCCGGAGGCTGTGTAAAGTGCTGCTGGTTCTTGAATCCATTAAGGCTGATTTTTGTGTTCTCATCCAGGCTCTTTACCAGAAGCTGATTTTCTGCTTTCTCTTCATCCTCCTGGATATATACTGCCATAAATCCGTCAAATTTCAGTTTAGAAGCCGCTACTGTAAAGTAATATTCCCCGCCCTGGATTTTTACAGAAGTGGTCTCGTATTTGGCAGGCTGCATACGGCTTGCGGTGAACCGTTTCCAAATCAGCTGATACAGCCGATACTGATCTCTGGTAAGAGATTCCTTGACAGACAAGGGGGTTCTAGTAATATCTGTAGGACGGATTGCTTCATGGGCGTCCTGGATATTTCTTTTTTTATCCTCTGTCTTCTCTGAATCCGCTGTATATTCTGCTCCATATTCTCCGGTGATATATTCTCTTGCCGCTGCGTCAGCCTCCTCTGAAATGCGGGTAGAGTCAGTACGCAGGTAAGTGATAATACCAATCGTTCCGCTGCCTTTGATATCTACTCCTTCATAGAGCTGCTGTGCCAGCCTCATCGTCTTCTGCGTGGAAAAATTCAGTACTTTGGAGGCCTCCTGCTGCAGAGTACTGGTTGTGAACGGAAGGGGAACTTTCTTGGTCCGTTCTCCTTTTTTCACCTCTGCAATATGGTAGGAAACACCATTAAGCTCATTTAAAATTTTGTCCAGCTCTTCTTTTGATTTAATA
>CALWHD010000172.1 GCA_944380235.1 uncultured Blautia sp. | reverse complement strand
CTTCTTTTTCTTCGCCGTATACGGGCACGCAGTTCACCTTAACAGGACAGGCATCTGCCTTAACCGCAGCATGAAAGCCTTCCATTGCCTGCTTCAGACCTCCCCCTCTTGTAATTTCTCTGTATTTTTCTTCATTTAATGTATCTATGCTGATATTAATTCCGTCAATTCCTGCTTTTATCAGGGCAGGAAGCTGTTCTTTTAAAAGACAGCCGTTGGTAGTCAGAGTCACTTGACGGATTCCCGGAAGATTTTTCAGCCGTTCTATCAGAAAAGGCAGTCCTTTCCGCACCAGGGGCTCTCCTCCTGTAATCTTTATTTTGGAAATTCCCATACCGGATAAGACCCGGCAGATCTCCTCAATCTCATCATAAGTCAGGATTTCTCCATGGGGGATCTGCGGCACCCCTTCTTCCGGCATACAGTAAACGCACCTTAAGTTGCATCGGTCTGTCACCGATATTCTGATATAATCAATGTTTCTCCCAAATCTGTCCAGCATTGCCGACCCCTTCTTTCTTTTCCCGTCACCGGCGGATCCCGGTTCAGTGCTTTTATATTAACACAGGAAAAAAGGTGCGTCAAATTTCATTTACCCCGTTTTTCCTCTCTGTACATCAAAAGAACCTTCCGCCATTTTTGCAGAAGGTTCTTTCTCTGAATGTCTATTTTTTTGTGATATATCCCTTTGCCTTCAGTGTCTCTGCACACAGGACTGCTCCGCCTGCCGCACCGCGGACTGTATTATGGGATAATCCGATGAATTTGTAATCGTATACTTTATCTTCTCTTAACCGGCCCACAGAAATACCCATTCCGTTTTCATAGTCAACATCGGCTTTTACCTGGGGACGATTCTCTTCTTCCATGTACTGGATAAACTGCTTCGGCGCGCTGGGAAGCTCCAGTTCCTGAGGAAGTCCTTTAAAATTCACCAGTTTTTCAATCAGCTGTTCTTTTGTAGGTTTCTTTCTGAATTTTACAAATACCGCTGCTGTATGCCCGTTTAATACCGGTACACGCACGCACTGGCAAGTGATCACAGGTTCCTGGGCAGGTACGATCACACCATCTTTGATCTCACCCCACAGGCGAAGGGGTTCCATCTCACTTTTTTCTTCTTCACCGCCGATATATGGAATGATGTTCTCTACCATTTCCGGCCAGTCTTTAAAAGTTTTTCCTGCTCCGGAAATAGCCTGATATGTAGTAGCAACTACTTCATAAGGCTCAAATTCTTTCCATGCAGTCAGCACCGGAGCATAACTCTGGATGGAACAGTTTGGTTTTACAGCCACAAAACCTCTCTTGGTTCCCAGACGTTTTTTCTGGAATTCAATAACATCAAAATGCTGAGGATTAATTTCCGGTACTACCATAGGTACGTCCGGGGTCCATCTGTGTGCACTGTTATTGGAAACTACCGGAGTTTCTGTCTTTGCGTATTCTTCTTCAATTGCTTTGATCTCTTCCTTTGTCATATCCACTGCGGAAAAAACAAAGTCAACAGTAGAAGCAACCTTTTCTACTTCTGCTACATTCATAACCACCAGTTTCTTCACAGCTTCCGGCATGGGAGTATCCATTTTCCAGCGTCCGCCCACTGCCTCCTCGTAGGTCTTTCCCGCACTTCGTGCACTTGCGGCTACCGTAACAACTTCAAACCCGGGATGGTTTTCCAAAAGAGAAATAAATCTCTGTCCTACCATGCCTGTGGCGCCTAAAATTCCAACTCTTAATTTTTCACTCATCTGTCTGATCTCCTTACCTTTCTGCTGCAATAAAATTTCATTATGTCTTTCTTGCAAACACATTTGTTTTTCATAAGCACTACTATAGCAAAATATCAAAAAAAGTCAAGCATTTTTTCATGCACATTTTCAGTTTTCATCCAGATATGCCCTGTGCAGCCTCAAAACCTGCTTCATGGCTTCTGTGCCGGGAGCCCCTATGGTATTTCTTTTTTCTACACAGTTTTTCATGCTGATAGCTTCATAAATATCCTCTTTAAATACCGGGCTGATCTCCTGATATTCTTCCAACGACATTTCATCAAGAGAAATATTTTTTTCAATGCAGAAAAGCACCAGCCTTCCCACAATCCCATGGGCATCTCTGAAAGGCACACCGTGATTTACAAGATAATCAGCCGCATCTGTGGCATTGGTAAATCCGTTTTTCGCGCTTTTTTCCATATTTTCTTTCTTGAATTCCATAGTAGAAATCATACCGTTAAACAACAAGATGCAGCCTTTTACCGTATCAATGGCGTCAAAAGTCAGCTCTTTGTCTTCCTGCATATCTTTGTTGTAGGCAAGGGGAATTCCCTTCATCGTGGTAAGAATAGAAATAAGCGCGCCGTACACTCTTCCTGTCTTGCCCCTTACAAGCTCTGCAATATCCGGATTTTTCTTCTGGGGCATGATACTGCTTCCTGTACTGTAGCCGTCATCGATCTCCACAAACTGATATTCATTGGAATTCCATAAAATAATCTCTTCACAGAAACGGCTCAAATGCATCATAATGGTAGAAAGAGCAGACAATAATTCAATAAGGTAGTCCCTGTCTGCCACAGAGTCCATGCTGTTTAGCGTAGGTCCGTCAAATCCAAGAAGACTGGCTGTGTACTCCCTGTCCAGAGGATAAGTAGTTCCTGCCAGCGCCCCGCTTCCCAGAGGACAGAGATTCAGTCTTTTCCTGACATCGGAAAGCCGGCTTCTGTCTCTTTTAAACATCTCAAAATAAGCTCCGAAATGATGCGCCGCTGTTACGGGCTGTGCTTTCTGCAGATGGGTAAATCCGGGCATATAAGTATGCAGGTTCTCCTCCATGATATGCAGGATTGTTTCCAGCAGTTCCTTTAGAAGCCCATCCATTTCCCCGATTTCATCTCTTACATACATTTTCATGTCCAGAGCGACCTGGTCGTTGCGGCTTCTTCCTGTATGCAGCTTTTTCCCCACATCTCCTTTTCTTTGGATCAGGTTTGCCTCTACAAAACTGTGGATATCCTCATATTCCGGCGAAAATTCCAGTTTTCCGTTTTCAATATCTTCAAGGATCCCTTTTAGTCCGTCGTGGATTTCCTCTTTCTCCTGCTCTGTGAGAATCCCCTGCTTTGCCAGCATGGCTGCATGCGCCATGCTTCCTGTAATATCCTGTCTGTACAGCTTCTGGTCAAATCCCAAAGAAGCATTAAAATTATATACCAGCTGGTCCGTTTCCTTTGTGAAACGACCTCCCCATAACTGTGCCATAGACTTTCCTCTTCTTTCCGCTGCTTTTGCAGTCTGGTTGTTTTTTTGTAAAATTTTATCACTTCATAGTACGAAACGCAAGGGTTTTATTCCCTTTTTGAAAATACACAGCCGCAGTAATTCTGTCGGTACAGTCCATACTCTCCGGACAGTTCTGTGGAACGCTTGTATCCGTTTTTCTTTTTAAAATCCGAAGGCAGATGTTTTACTCCATAGATTTTTTCCAGTTCCTCCCCGATTTCATTAATCTTCTGTGCGTTTTTCAGCGGACTGATGGATAAGGTAGTAGTAAAATAATCATATCCTCCTTCTGCCGCCAGGCGGGCTGCCTCTTCCATACGCATCCGGTAGCAGCGAAAGCATCTTTCTCCGCCCTCCGGCACTTTCTCCAGTCCTTTTGCCATTTTAAAAAATTCTTCCGGGCAGTAGTCTCCCTCCAAAAATACCGGCTTATGCACAAAAGGCATTTCGTCAATCAGGTGCTTCAGTTCTTCTGCCCTCTTCACATATTCTTCTTTCGGGGAAATATTGGGGTTGTAAAAAAAGTCCGTAATCTGAAAATATCCGGACAGATATTCGAGGACATAGCTGCTGCACGGGGCACAGCAGCTGTGCAGGAAAAGCCTGGGCACCTGTCCGCTCTTTTCGATTTCTGCAAGTATTTTTTCCAGTTCTCTTTGGTAGTTTCTCCTGTTCATGATCAATCTCTCTGTACTACTTCGTTTCCTGTGGCCTCACCTTTTTCAAAAGCTTCCGCATTATCCAGCGTAGTCTTTGAAATCGCTTCCAGCGCTTCTTCTGTAAAGAATCCCTGATGGGAAGTAATCATTACATTTGGGAAAGAAAGCAGCCGGGCTGTGGTAGAATGCT
>CALWHD010000171.1 GCA_944380235.1 uncultured Blautia sp. | reverse complement strand
TTTTTAGATCCCGCAATATCAGATTCTTTATCTGCTCCTATTATAGAAAATCTACAGGTGATTGACAAGGTAATTCTCATGATATCCGGGGAGTTTTGAATAGTATGGTTGTCTGGAATATTTTGGTGAAATGCCATGAAAAATGGATAAAAGAAGGGAAAGGATCTCTTCTGTGAAATGGTATAACTGGTATTATGTGGCATGTAGTATTCATATCATTTAAATACAGGAGGGCAAAAACATGAAGGATAGAGGATTTTATATTACAGAGAAAGATATCAGGAAATTTAAGAACTACCTGCAGGAAAGAGAAAACTCATCGGCAACCATTGAAAAATATGCAAGGGATATTCGTACACTTATGAAATATGTTGGAGAAAAGCAATTGGTTGACAAGGACAAGCTGTTGAAATATAAGCAGTGGCTCATGGATAATTACGCAGTCAGCAGTGCAAACTCTATGTTGGTATCCTTAAATCAATTTCTGATCTGCGTAGGGAAAGGAATGTTCCGGATCAGGCGGATCAAAGTGCAAAGATGCGATGCTTTTACGAGTAATAAAAACCTGGACAAGAAAGAGTTTCAGAAACTTGTGAAAACGGCAAGGGAATGTGGAAAACAGCAGACAGCTATGATCATGGAAACGATATGTGCCACCGGGATACGGGTCAGTGAGCTGAAATATTTCCAGGTGGAAGACTTAAAAAACGGGATGATCCGAGTATGGAACAAAGGAAAGTACCGGATGGTTCTGCTCCCGGAAAAATTGCGAAAAAAGCTTTTGATTTATGCAGGAAAACAGAAGATCCGTTCCGGGATCATTTTCCGGACCAGATCAGGGCGTGAAAAGAATCGATCTAATATTTGGAAAGAAATGAAGAAGATTGCAGAAGAGGCAGGAGTGAAACTGGAGAAAGTATTTCCGCATAATCTGCGACATCTCTTTGCACGGACATTTTACAAACTGACAAAGGATCTGATTAATCTGGCTGACATATTGGGACATAGCAGTATTGAAGTGACAAGAATTTATACAACTGATGGAATACAAGAATGGAAAAGAAATCTGAACCGAATGAGACTGTTAGATGACTGACTACATAATAATAATTATGTAGTAAATTTCTTTCAAAGAGGATCGTCTTCCTCGATTCCCTAATAAGTTTATACCGATGTCATATGCTTGTCAATAATGGAAAAGTATCTGTTTGAGTTCTTTTCGGGCCTATTTACCGGTTTTACAGGCTGAAAGTACGCTTTACTACATAATTATTATTTTGTTGTAAAGGAGAACCTTAGTATGACCGATGAGAGGAAGAAGTCCGGACGCAGCGCAGAGGACCTGGCTGGCAGACGGTTTGGCCGATTGACTGTGATCCGAAAAGCCGAAACCCAAAATAATAGAACCAGATGGTTTTGCAGATGTGACTGCGGTGAAGAAAAGATCGTTACTTCACGCGATCTGAAAAGTGGAAAAGTCAAAAGCTGTGGCTGTCTGCGCCGTGATGTGAGCGGAAAGAATAAAAAAGATATTACAGGCAGACGATTCGGAAGACTGACCGCCTTATATCCTACCATGAACAGAGACCGTCATGGCGCCGTCTGCTGGATGTGCCGGTGCGACTGTGGAAATCTGACAGAAGTGGCGATTCCTAACTTGTTGAGCGGAAGCTGTAAAAGCTGCGGGTGTCTGAAAAAAGAGAACCAGGAAAAGATCCAAAGCCGTCTCCATCATATAGACGGAACTTGTGTGGAATTTTTGGAGAAACGAAAAAAAAGAAGAGATAATAAAAGCGGTTTCCGGGGGGTTTATCAGATCAAGAACGGAAAATATCGGGTGAATATCGGCTTTCAGGGTAAGCGAATCTATCTTGGCGTCTATGAGATATTTGACGATGCAGTGGAAGCGCGCCTGAACGCAGAGAAAGAGCTGTATGGAGAATTCCTGGAACGTTATCACGAGTGGGAGAAGCAATCATCTAAGAACCCGGAATGGGCAAGAGAGCATCCTTTTGAGATGGCAATATCTGATAAATGGGAGACAGGAGATAAAAAAATATGGTAGGAAAACTAATTACAGCACTTCAACTGATTCTGTCTGCGGTACTGTGTGTGATCATCTGGAGCAGCGGGATGCTGCCGGGAATTTATCTGGCTCTTTTAGGAGGAGTCTTGTTCTTTTTATTCTCTGTAACATTTTTCTTGCAATACATGCGGAATGGGATGAGGTATGCAGGAGTGGTGCTCAGTGCTTTGATCAGCATACTGCTTATAATCGGGGGACTCTATTTCGTGAAATTGCAAAGGGCGATGGAAGAGGTTGGCGGCGCCACTTATAAGACAGATAATATGGTTGTCGTTGTGAAAGCAGAAGATCCGGCGGAAAGTCTTATAGATGCGCGGAATTACCGGTTTGGATATCAGACGGGTCTGGATCAGAAGAACAATGATCTGATGCTGGAAGACATGGAAACAACGATGAATAGGAAACCAAAACTGATCACATATGATAATGTAACAGACCTGGCGGATGCGCTGTTGTCTGGTGAAATAGAAGCAGCGGTTTATAATGAGGCTTTTGACGGCCTTATAGAAGAGAATATCGAAGACTATCAGGATCATGTGAAGATTCTGTATCAGTATGGGATCAAGACAGAGATCCGGCAGGAGAAAGCCGGCGTAGAAGAACCGTTCCATGTTTATATCAGCGGTATTGATGTGGCAGGTGATATTACTGCAAACAGCCGCAGCGATGTGAATATCATCATGACGGTGAATCCGAAAACGAAAAAAATCCTGTTGACTACTACACCAAGGGACTTCTATGTAACAATTCCAGGCGTTTCAGGAGATCAGAGAGATAAACTGACCCATGCGGGTATTTATGGTGTGGATGCTTCCGTGTCTACGCTTGAGCAGCTATATGGCATTGATATCAGTTATTATGCGAGGATAAATTTTACCTCCCTGATCCGGATCGTAGATGCTCTGGGCGGCGTAGATGTGGAGTCTGCATATGCATTCGAAGCAAGAGGATATCAGTTTCAGGAAGGAATGAATCATTTGGACGGTGAAGCGGCGCTTGCTTTTTCGAGAGAACGTTACAGTTTTAAAGAGGGAGATAATCAGCGCGGTAAAAATCAGGAGGCATTGTTGACAGCTATTCTCAAAAAAGCTATGTCACCGGCAATATTAAAGTCAGCCGGTCAGATTTTGGATCAGATCAGTGACTGTGTGGAAACCAATATGACCGGGGATGAAATGGCAGAATTGATTCAAATGCAGTTGAATGATAATACTGGCTGGAATATCGAATCCATAGCGGCAGCCGGAACCGGAGACAGCAGACCCTGTTATTCTTCCGGATCGCAGCCCTTATATGTGATGTGGCCGGATGATGCTATTGTGGAGGATATTTCCAGAAAAATGGCCCAGGTTACAGAGACTGCTGAATAGGTTTAAAAGGGAAAAGATTATGTACATAAGAGTATCACGAGGCTGGTTCAAGCATCTTGATTTTATTATTTTAGATGTTCTTGTGCTGCAGATGACGTTTCTGGCAGCTTATGGGATGCGTTTCGGGGGTGCGCTTGCATATGACAGACCGGTTTATCAGGATATGGCTTTTTTTCTGATCATTGCAGATGTGGCTGTGTTGTTCTTTATGGATACACTTCAGGATGTATTGAAGCGGGGTTACTATAAAGAAGTAGCTGCAACAACCAGACATGTGTGTATGCTGACGCTGCTGGAAATCCTGTATCTTTTTGTCAGACAAGAAGGAACGGTCTTTTCCAGGATAGTTTTGTTCGGAGGCGCATTTCTTTATCTGGTTTTAACATATCTGATCAGAATTTTTTGGAAACGTATGCTGCATAAGAGGGAGAATCGGAGAGACCGGGCTTCTCTTTTGCTGATCACTGTGTCTGACCGGGCAGAACAGGCGCTGGATCAAGTGAGAGAGGAAAACTACAGAAATCTTAAGATAAAAGGAATTGCACTGCTGGACCGGAATAAGGAAGGGGAAGAAGCAGTAAAAGGAGTGCCAGTTGTATCCGACAGTCAGGAGGATATTCTTGACTATGTCTGGCAGGAGTATGTGGACGAAGTGATTTTTGTCGGGATAGAGGAAAAAGCCATCGTGAAAGAAACGGCAGGACAGCTGTTAAAAATGGGAATTGTGGTACATCTGGAGATAGAAGACCCGGTGGAAATGCCAGAACAGATGAAGTTCGTTGAGAAGATTGGCGCCTGTACGGTTTTGACAGGAAGTATTGGACACATGTCAGACCGGGCGGCGTTTGTAAAGCGGTGTATAGATATTGCGGGCGGACTTGTGGGCTGCATGTTGACGATCATCCTTTTTTGCATAGTTGCACCACTGATTAAACTAATCTCCCCGGGACCGGTATTTTTTCCCCAGACAAGAATCGGAAAGAATGGAAGAAGATTTCGGATGTATAAATTTCGAAGTATGTATCCGGACGCGGAAGCAAGAAAGCAGGAGCTTAAAGAGAAAAATCATTTTGAAGACGGCAAAATGTTTGCAGTAGACTGGGATCCCCGGATCATCGGCAGCAGAATCTTTCCAGATGGAAGGCACAAGAAAGGAATCGGAAATTTTTTAAGGGATTATAGTCTGGATGAGTTTCCGCAGTTCTATAACGTCCTGAAAGGGGATATGTCTCTGGTAGGCACAAGACCACCGACAGAAGATGAGTACCAGAAGTACGGATACGAACATAGGGCGCGGCTGTCTGTGAAACCGGGAATGACCGGTATGTGGCAGATACGTGGCAGGCGTAAGACTGTAGATTTTGAAGAAGTCGTAAAGATGGACATGGAATATATTAATACCTGGTCGTTGGGCCTGGATATTAAAATTATCCTGCAGACATTTCTGATCATGATTAAAGGAGAAAAGAAAGAATCATGAAGCAAAAGAGGGGCAGGCTGTCGGTTGCTATGTTCGGGCAGAAGGATCATGACCGCTCCGGTGGCGTTGAGGTGGTGGTGACGGAACTTTCTACCAGGCTTGCTGCTCTGGGGTGCCGGGTGACCTGTTATAACCGTTCTCCGGGGATCAGCAGGAAAAAGACACATAATTACAAAAGTGTTCTGGAAACCTATGTTCCGACTTTTCCAGGAAAGGGAGCCGCGGCGGTAAGTTCCAGTTTGTTTGCAGCGCTGGCCTGTGCATTTGGAAGTTACGACATAGTACATATTCATGCGGAAGGGCCTGCCGCCATGTGCTGGATCCCGAAGTTCATGGGAAAGAAAGTGGTGGTTACCGTACATGGTCTGGACTGGAAACGGCAGAAATGGACGGACGGGAGAGGCCTGGGATCAAAGTATATCCGTTGGGGAGAGAGATGCCTGGTAAAATGGGCAGATCAGATTATTGTACTTAGCAGGGATATTCAGAAATATTTCCATGAGATTTATGGGAGAGAAACCGTCCTGATCCCTAATGGCGTGAACCGTCCAGAGCGCAGAAAGGCGAACCTGATTAAGACCATTTTGGGTCTGACAGAACCGTATGTTTTGTATCTGGCACGGCTGGTCCCTGAGAAACAGGCAGATCTTTTGATAAAAGCATTTCGGAAGATTCCAAAAGAGTCAAACGGTTTTAAACTGGTCATTGCAGGCGGAAGCAGCGATACAGACAGATATGAGGCGAAGCTGAAGTCTTTGGCTGCCGGCGATGACAGGATTCTATTCACCGGATTTGTCAGAGGAGAAATTCTTGAGGAGTTGTATAGCAATGCTTATGTCTACGTCCTTCCTTCCAGCCTGGAGGGAATGCCGCTTAGCCTGATGGAAGCTATGAGTTATGGGAACTGTTGCCTGGTGTCAGACATTCCGGAGTGCATAGAGGTGGCAGAGGATAAAGCAGTGTTATTTCGGCAGGGGGATGTGGATGATCTGCAAAAGAAACTGGAAGAATTAATCAGCCATCCGGAGATAGTGGAGCAGTATCGGATACAGGCGGCAGATTTTATTTGTAGTAAATATGACTGGGATGAAGTGACAAGACAGACCTTGGAAGTATATGAGACAGGAGAAGACTACCGTCTGACCAGGCGGTGAACGGCAAACGAAGATGAAGATATTGATGATCAATAAATTCTTATTTCCAAAGGGCGGAAGCGAGAGCTATATGCTGAAGCTGGGAACGTATCTGGAACAGCAGGGACATGCGATACAGTATTTTGGTATGGAGCATGCGGGAAGATGTGTGGGTAACAGGGTAAACGCCTATACAGAAGAGATAGACTTTCATAGTGGCAGCAGGTTACGGCAGCTGGTCTATCCGTTTAAGATCATATATTCTGCAGATGCCAGAAAGAAAATCCGGCAGGTACTGGATGACTTTGAACCGGATGTCTGTCATTTTAATAACTTTAACTATCAGTTGACGCCGTCAGTAATTCTGGAGATTGTAAAATGGCGGAGAGAAACCGGAAAAAAGTGCCGGATTATATATACAGCTCACGACTATCAGCTTCTTTGTCCGAATCATTTAATGAATAATCCAGTCACTGGAGAAAATTGTGAGAAATGTCTGGAAGGTCATTTTCTGAATTGTACAAAAGGGAAATGTATCCATGGAAGTCTTGCAAGAAGTCTGATCGGGACGACAGAGGCAGAAATTTGGGGATTGTTGAGGGTATATCGTCATTTTGATACAATGATCTGCTGTTCAGAGTTTATGAAAAGAAAGATGGACAGCAACCCGCTATTTGCCGGCCGGACTACGGTTCTCCATAATTTTGTTGAACGTGAAGAACAAAGATACGGTGAAAAGAAAGATTATGTGCTGTATTTCGGACGTTACAGCAGAGAAAAAGGTGTTGAGACACTGGTGGATGTATGCAGGAATCTGCAGGATATTCCCTTTGTGTTTGCCGGAAAAGGGCCGTTAGTCGAACTGGTTCACACTGCGGCAAACATTACAGATGCAGGATTCCTTCAGGGAGAAGAACTAAAAGAACTGATCCGGGGAGCCCGGTTCACAGTGTATCCTTCGGAATGGTATGAAAATTGTCCCTTTTCCGTTATGGAAAGCCAGATGTACGGTACTCCGGTTCTGGGAGCAGATATCGGCGGTATCCCGGAACTGATCCAGAATGGAAAAACAGGAGAATTGTTTGTAAGCAGAAACAGGAAAGAACTTAAAAAAAGGATCCAAAAACTCTGGGATAACAGAAGACTGACAGATCAGTATTCAGAAAATTGCCGGCAGATCTGTTTTGATACGATCGAAGAGTATTGTCAGAAACTGATGCATATTTACAATGGAGACGGAGCAGGAGAAGAAATAGTATGAGGAAGGATAGAGGGAAAAAATTAAATGGCACGGTTATCGTTACATATCGATGTAATGCCAGGTGTAATATGTGCAGCAGATATAAAGAACCGTCCAGGCCGGAAGAGGAGATCAGTCTTGAGACGATCCGGAAACTGCCGAAGATGTATTTTACGAATATCACAGGAGGGGAACCCTTTATCCGTACAGATTTAAAGGAAATTGTCCGGGAACTTTATAAAAAGAGCGACCGCATCGTGATCTCCACAAATGGATATTTTACAGACAGGATCCTTGACCTGGCAAGAGAATTCCCACAGGTGGGTATTCGGATTTCTATTGAAGGGCTGGAAGAGACAAACAATGAAATCCGCGGATTAGAAAATGGATTTCAGCGCGGGTACGGCACTTTGAAAAAACTCAGGGAAATGGGAATGAAAGATGTGGGATTTGGCATGACTGTGCAGGATAAAAATGCGCCGGAGCTGGTTCCTTTGTACGAGATATCTGACCGGTTGGGGATGGAGTTTGCAACAGCCAGTCTGCATAACAGTTTTTATTTTGTGGAAAGTCACAATATCATTCATGACCGGCAGATGGTGGCGGAAAATTTTGAGGAACTGATCAATCGTCTTCTTAAAAGCAAAAGCCCAAAGAAATGGTTCCGGGCTTATTTTAATCACGGTCTGATCAATTACATATACGGGCAGAAAAGGCTTCTTCCCTGCGATATGAGCTTTGACACTTTTTTTATTGATCCGTATGGAGATGTTATGCCCTGTAATGGAACGAAAGAAAAAGAAGTTATGGGTAATTTAAACCGGCAGTCATGGGATGAGATCTGGAACAGTCCGCAGGCGGAAGCTGTGCGCAAAAAGGTGAGAGCATGCGGGCGTCAGTGCTGGATGATCGGTTCGGTATCACCTGCCATGCATAAATATATCTGGAAGCCGGCGGGGTGGGTGATCTGTCATAAGTTGAAAGCCCTGGTTTCTGACCGTCCGTATTCCATGTATGAGAATCCCTTCGTGAGAGAATACCGGGACAGGAAAGTGAAAAAAGGAGAGGGAAAACCATATGAATAGAAAAAAAGAAATCATGCGGAAAATGATCAGCTGGCGGCCGGATTCGAAGCAGTGCTTTTATCTTTTCCTGTTATTTTTTTTGTTTGCTTTGTTGAGAGATCCGATGGAGCAGATGATCCATCCCATATCCTATGTGGATGAATTGCTCGCATTGTGTGCGGTTCCCCTTTTTGGTATGGAGTATATAAAGAATAAACCGAAAACACTATTTCAGAAAGGCGGATACGCAAGATATATTATTTTCTTTTTGCTCACGGGGTTGGCAGGCAGTATAGTCTATCATTATCAGCCTTTCGGGCAGACAGCGCTTGTGGACATGTTCCTCTGCGTGAAGTTCTGGCTGGCAATCTATGTGGGAAAAGTGATGTTTGAAAATTTATCACTGAAAAAATATGCAGATAATATTTATCTTTGCGTACGCGTAACAGTATGGATATTTACATTACTGATCCTGGCAGATTATCTGCTTTGGATCGTGAATTCCGGCAACGGGATTTTCCCGGGAGAGATCCGGCTTGGAATAAAAAGTGTAAAACTGTTTTACTCGCATCCATCTGTTTTTGCGTCCATTTGTGCATTCCTGATGGCTGTACTTGTAGCGGTCGGAGATTATGTAAAAGGGAGCAGAAAGTATTTGCTGCTCCTTGGCATCATGATGGGACTGACGCTTCGGAGCAAGGCGCTGGGGGCAGCGGTCATTATCGCATTGCTGTATATCTGTGTTTATTTCTGGAAAAAGAAATTAAATCTGAAGATGCTGATAGGATGTATTCCGGTTTTGCTGATCGTTGGAGCATATCAGATCTATTATTATTTTTTCAGCAGTCTTCAAAACGAATCTGCAAGATATCAGTTAATGACTAAAAGCATAGAGATTGCTGCAGATCATTTTCCTTTGGGATCAGGATTTGGAACATTTGCATCCTACATATCAGCGGAATGGTATTCGCCGATATACGAGATGTATGGATTGTCCCATGTGTGGGGGCTGGAGCAGGGGAAGGCTTATTTTGTCAGTGATAATTTCTGGCCGATGATTTTGGGACAGACCGGATGGCCGGGGCTTGTCTGTTTTGGAGCGGCTGTAATCTTTCTTTTTTTAAGAGTGCAGAAGTTATATGAGATCCGAAAAGGTCTGTATTTGTCAGGGCTTATTATTCTGGCATATCTTCTGATCGCTTCTGTGGCGGAATCCGCTTTTGTACATCCGATGGCAATACCGCTTGCTGTGTGGCTGGGGATATTATTGAATGAAGGAAACTGAGAATATGGAAAAAGGGTTAGTGACTATTGTGGTCCCGGTTTACAATACAGAAAAGTATTTAAACCGTTGTATATCAAGTCTTGTGAATCAGAGCTATCAGAATATTGAAATTTTGTTGGTAGATGATGGATCTACAGATAAAAGCGGAGAAATCTGTGATGCATGGGGGGCTAAAGATTCAAGAGTATACGTGATACATAAAGAGAATGAGGGGGCAGGTATTGCAAGGAACCTGGGAATAGAAAAGGCAAAAGGAGAATATATTTGCTTTTTTGACAGCGATGATTATATTTCGAAAAGAACAATTGAAGAAGCGTATGAACGTGCATATAAAAATAGAGCTGAGATTATTATACTTGGACGATATCTGGTGAAGAAAGGAAAGAGGCCGGTTCCTGTTGCTATCCATACAAATAAGGATACGTATTCAGGAAAAGAAGTATGCCAGACATTTTTGCCAGATTTGATTGGACCAGATGTTGAAAAAGGAATATTTACAGGGCTTGCGATCGGGCCCTGGGTTATTTATTCAACAGAATTGCTTGCTAGAGCAGGATGGAGATATGAAAGTGAGAGAAGAGTATTATCAGAAGATACCTATTCACAAGTGGGGCTTTATCAAGAGGTACAGACGGTTTCGATAGTTCGAACTCCTGTATATTATTACTGTAGCAGACCGGAATCGTTGAGTTGGTCTGTTAACAGATATTCAATGTATGCACTAAACAGTTTCTACGATCAAATGGATGAACTGGTAACAAAATGTGGTTATCAAAAAGAAGTAAGAAAACGACTGGCGTATCCTTATTTTTCTATGGTAATAGCTTACTTAAAGATAATAGTAAAATTTAATATGGGCGGTAAAGGGAAAAAAGAATTTCAGGCAGTAATTAGAGACAGAAAATTACAAGATATCCTTTCAAAAACAAATTTCCGTCGGGAAAAGCCCGCTCGTAAAATTATGCTTCAAATGATGAAAAAAAAGTGGTGGAAGATATGCTGGCTGTTGGTATGGGTTAATATAAAAAAAGAAAGTGATGAGAAAGTGCGATGAGGACAGGAATTTTGACATTCCACTGTTCCGATAATTATGGAGCAATGCTGCAGGCATATGGTCTGAAAACTTTTTTAAAAACAATCGAACCGGACACGGAAATCGTACCTTACGCCCCCTTTTTTATGACAGGGAGACATTGGCTGATACCCTGGTATCCGGGAAAGTCATTAATAAAGATGGCAGGATCAGCTGTTCGTAATTTCCTTACATTGACTCCTGACTATTTTACGCAGAAAAAGCGGATGA
>CALWHD010000170.1 GCA_944380235.1 uncultured Blautia sp. | reverse complement strand
GATTACCAGAATAAGATTTACATCAGTGCCAGAGCTATTGATGAAGTCAATGTCCAGATCATCATGGAACGCCTGGGCGGCGGCGGACATATTAATATGGCGGGTGCCCAGATCCCGGGAGTTTCCACAGAAACGGCAATGAGGCAGCTGAAAGAGACACTGGATAAAATGATCAAAGAAGGAGACATAGAAGTATGAAAGTAATTTTAATAGAAGACGTAAAGTCCCTTGGTAAAAAAGGGGAAATTGTAAATGTAAGTGACGGTTATGCCAGAAACATGCTGTTTCCGAAAAAGCTGGGTGTGGAGGCAAATCCAAAGAATATTAATGATTTAAAGCTTAAAAAAGCCCATGATGAAAAGGTGGCAAAGGAAAATCTGGAAGCAGCCAGAGCATTTAAGGAAGAGCTGGAGACAAAACAGGTGACTTTATCTATCAAGGTAGGGGAAAACGGAAGGACTTTTGGCTCCGTATCTACCAAAGAAATCTCAGAGGCAGCAAAGTCACAGCTGGGCTATGATATTGACAAGAAAAAAATGCAGCTTGCTTCTCCTATCCGTGAGCTGGGAACTACGCTGGTTGCGGTAAAGCTGCATCCGCAGGTGACAGCACAGCTGAAAGTTATCGTAAGAGAAGCATAGGAAGGGAGTCTTTACCTGTATGGAAGAGGCTTTGATAAAGAGGATACTGCCTCACAGCACAGAGGCGGAGCAGTCTGTCATAGGCTCTATGATCATGAGCAGAGATGCCATTGTGGAAGCATCAGAGATCATCACAGGAGCTGATTTTTACCAGCAGCAGTATGGAGTGGTCTTTGAGGCTATGGTAGAGCTGAATGATGAGGGAAAGGCAGTAGACCTGATCACTTTGCAGGAACGGTTAAAGGAAAAGGACCTGCCTCCGGAAATTTCCGGTATGGAATTTGTCCGTGACCTGCTTTCCGCAGTTCCTACTTCTGCCAATGTAAAGTATTACGCGGAGATCGTTTCGGAGAAAGCGATGCTGAGAAAGCTGATCAAAACTACAGAGGAAATCAGCAATGCCTGCTATCTGGGGAAAGAGAAGACCCAGGATATTCTTGAGACTACGGAAAAAAAGATTTTCGACCTGGTACAGAACCGGGGGAACAATGAATTTGTCCCCATCCGCCAGGTGGTCCTGAATGCTATTGAGAAGATCGAGATGGCTTCAAGAACACAGGGAAACGTGACGGGAATCCCAACAGGATTTATTGACCTGGATTATAAGACATCGGGATTTCAGCCTTCAGACCTGATTCTGGTAGCCGCGAGACCTTCCATGGGAAAGACGGCATTTGTTCTAAATATTGCCCAGTATATGGCGTTTCACAATCATGTAACAGCTGCGATCTTCAGTCTGGAAATGTCCAAGGAGCAGCTGGTAAACCGTATGCTTTCCCTGGAATCAAAGGTAGATTCCCAGAGTATCCGTACAGGAAATCTGGAGGATGAGGACTGGGCAAAACTCATCGAGGGCGCCAATATTATCGGAAATTCCAATCTGATCATTGATGATAAACCGGGAATTTCTATCTCTGAGCTGCGTTCCAAGTGCAGGAAGTACAAGATGGAACATAACCTGGGGATCATCTTTATCGATTATCTGCAGCTGATGACAGGAAGCGGAAGAAGTGAATCCAGACAGCAGGAGATATCTGAAATCTCCAGATCTTTAAAGGCACTGGCAAGAGAGCTGAATGTGCCTGTGGTGGCGCTGTCCCAGCTGAGCCGTGCGGTTGAGCAAAGACCGGACCACCGTCCCATGATGTCTGACTTGAGAGAGTCCGGAGCCATTGAGCAGGACGCGGACGTTGTTATGTTTATCTACAGGGATGATTATTATAATAAGGATTCTGAAAATAAAGGGATTGCGGAAATTATTATTGCCAAGCAGAGAAATGGTCCTATCGGTACTGTAAATCTGGTATGGCTGCCGAATTATACAAAGTTTGTAAATATGAAAAAATAATTTGCTGATGGGAAAGTCTGCTTTTGGGCAGACTTTTCTGCGGTTTTAAAGAAGTTTTGTCGAACATATTTTCTTGCATTTTGACCCCGGTCTGCTATAATGAATGAAGGAGAAATTCAGAAAGGGGTCAGTATATGCAGGATACCAGATATTCGGTTTCCTGGGCAGTGAAATTTCTGGAGGTGCAGTCACATGTGCTGCGTTATTGGGAAGAAGAACTGAAACTGCCTGTGGGGAGAAACGAAATGGGACACAGATACTACACCCGATATGATATTCAGGTATTCCTGAGTATTAAAGAACTGAAGAAAAAAGGATATTCGCTGAAGGAGATAGGAGGGCTGACCTCTCTTTTTTATAAAACGCTGACAGGAGGACAGCAGACAGCCGAAAACATGCAGGAAAATTCCGGGAAGAGTGAGGCGGGGAAGATTACCCCTCAGTTTCTGGAGGTTGTCAGCAGACTGGTAACAGAACGGGTAAAAGGACAGAACCTGGAGGAAGAGCGCTATAAGCGGCTGGACGAAAGGATCCGCATCTGCCAGCAGTCCAGAAGAGAAGTGGCAGCAGCTGCGGAAAAGAAACATTCCGGAAAGAAAAAGAGGACTTTCGGAATGAGAAAGCCCAAGTGAGAACAGGATGGATGCCGGTCGGGTATCCTGTCCTGCCGGCGGACAGAAAGAAAAGTGGGAAGGAGTTTGGATTCCTTCCCACTTTCTGCTGCCGGAAAATCCGGCTTTTCATTATTCGCCTTCTACGATAGCTTCTGTAGGACATACACCAGCGCATGTTCCGCAGTCAACGCATGTATCAGCGTCGATCACATATTTGGAATCTCCTTCAGAAATAGCCTCTACTGGGCATTCAGCAGCGCATGTTCCGCAGCTTACACATTCATCTGTAATTACATATGCCATGACCTTATACCTCCTTTATATTCTGAGCCTTCCGACTCAGTTCTTACGCCTATTCTAATATATTTGAATTAAGAATACAAGTCCTATTTTTAATACAATTTAGTTAGATAAAGTTAACAAAAAGTCTCAGGTTAAGAGGGTTTTGGAGAGAAAAGGTAAATGGAGAAAAAAGGTTGAATATAATCAGGAAAGAGATTATAATGGAACAGTAAAACAACAGTTGAAGGAGGAAGTTATCCATGAAAGTGACACCGGATATGACCATCGGCGAATTAATCCGCTTAGATGAAAATATTGTTCCTATCCTCATGAGAGCAGGCATGCACTGCATCGGCTGCCCGTCAGCACAGGGAGAGTCTATTGCAGAAGCTGCTATGGTTCACGGAATTAACGGCGACATGTTAGTAGCCCAGATCAATGATTATCTGGAGAATAAATAATATTGAAATCAGATTTTGCCGTTTTCCAGTTCATGAGAATAATGGAAAATAAGAAAAGGCTGCCGCACCAGCAGACAACCGGAAAAATAACCGGAGTCTCATAGTGCAGCAGCCTTTTTGCTGCGCAGAGAAGGATCTTTATAGTTCAGATAATTTCTGCAGTGCCTGGTCTGCAAGAATACAAGTATCATGTTCAGCTAGATAGGCTTCTCCGGCAGGAGTAAAAGTACTGCCTTTTCCGTACTCGGAAAGCATATTGCAGACTTTGTTGAAGTCTTCCGGAGAAGTCTGGTTTTGATGAAGGACCAGAGAGTATACACCTGTCCTGGAATCTTTGTAGAGAGAATTGGAATCCTGGAAGAAATTATTCAGTACCTGCGCTGCTGAAATAACTGTGTCCAGGCTGTTAAACTGGAAGCTGCGCATCAGGCTGACAGAAACTTCAGGAGTTCCCCCGGAGGAAGCCTGGTCGGATTTAGACTTTTCCTCCTGTTTTGCCGATTCCTTTTTATGGCGTTCTGCGGCTTTGGTTTTTGCTTCATAGATTTTCTGGAAAATATCCAGAATGTCGTCAGCGCCTTCGTATTCAATTACGGAGGCATCTTCTCCCTGCTGGGAAGAACCAAAGGGAGTAAACTTGGAAAAGCGTGTGTCCAGTTCTTCCGGATCTTCCACTTTGGAGATGATCAGGATAATGCTGTCTGCGGAGACCGGGATAGCTTCGATCATCAGGGGCATGTTGTCAGCTTCAAATCCGAACTGGGAATTTGCCTGCTGCATCATATCCCGGAACAGATCCTTTGCTTTTTCGCTTCCGTAAGCCAGTTCGCTTAAACGGATATGGCGCTCTTCCAGATCGGTTTTTGTCAGTGTACAGCGAATTTGATTTTCATTGATCTTTTCTATTTTCATATTCATCACAATCCTATTTATTAAAATGGTCTGCAGTACGGCTGCTGCAGGCAGTCTGAACATAAAGATACAATTTCTCTTGTATATTATATACTACATACTGCAAAATTGTAAAGAAGGAAATGCTTGCTAATCCTGAAGGCAGGTGTTATAATGAAACCCAGATAGAGAAGGGAGCGCTGTAAATTTTACAGAAAGGAGCGTTTTCCGGCAACCTTCGAAGCAGACAGTTCTTTCAAAACACTTTGGCAGCATTCTGCTGCAGCGGTAAGTATGTTCTGTATTACCGCAGATTCCAATGTAGTTGTCTTTTCAGATCATGCGGCACTTCTTTCCCTATCTGTATGTAAAAAGGGGCGTATTTATGTAGGAAAGGAGAAGCAGGATAATATATCACAGAAAAACTGCTGCAGTCGGCATGAATAGAAGCAGAGAAAAGCTGCGCACGGAGCTGAAGCAATACCAGAAAAGAGGAATCTGTCTTCTGCTCAACGGAAGGGAGAGTACTCCCAAAGCTATTGAAAAAGCGTGCAGGATCGCAGAAGAGAACAGCTATATGCGGGATTACATACAGGATGAAAATGGTAGGATTTCTAAAATTTCCTTTGATATTCTGGGAGAAAAAAAGAAAAAAATCTGAAAAAATCGTGAAATAAGCTAAGAAACTAATGACGAAAAGGAAATATATGATATAATAATGAGCACAAGAGTGCACATAGGATAATACACACGGGTACTCTTTTGTAGAACAGTAAAGGAGGAATCATGGCAAAAAAGAGAAAGAAAAAGAGAGGGACCAGCAGGGCAGTTCCGGTGCTGGCAGCGTTCCTTTTGATTTTGATTATCGGGGCGGTGGGTATTATTACAAGTTATATCAAGAAATATACACCTTCTGACGCCAGAATGAATTTAGATGAGTATTACGCACAGACAGAAGAAGACGATGTGGCGTTGATCCTTCAGGATACAGTCAGCGAGATGAAAGGAAAGCTTGCGGACGGAGCGGTATACATCCCTTACAGTGCAGCGGTGCAGCAGCTGGGCAGCCGGTTCTACTGGGATGAAGAGTCCCAGACAATGCTGTATACTACAGCAAATGAGGTGGTGTCCATTGCTCCTGAGAGCACGTCTTATACCATGGGCGGAGAGACCTGTACTGAGGAAGTGCCGCCAGTCAAAAAGCTGGGGGATGACTATTATCTGGCGCTGGATTTCCTTCAAGACCATATGCAGATGACAGCAGAGATTTATGAGAATCCATATCGGGCAGTGATCCGGTATAAGTGGGGAGATGTACAGACAGTATCTGCATCAGAGGATACGGTAATCCGTTACCAGGGCGGTATCAAGAGCCCCATTCTGGGTGATGTAGCCCAGGGGGATGAGCTGCTGCTTTTGGAGGAGATGGAAGACTGGAGCCGGGTGATGACCAAAGACGGGCTGGACGGTTATGTGGAGAAAAAGGCACTTGGCAGTGTTCAGGAGACGGAGCTTGCCTATACTGGGGATTATGAGGAGAATTTTCCCAGTCTTACCAGGGATCACAAGATCAACCTGGCATGGCATCAGGTGACTTCCGAGGCAGCCAATGAGGCTATGGAGAATGACATAAAAGATATGACAGGTGTGAATGTAATATCGCCTACCTGGTTTTCTGTTACCAGCACAGAGGGAAGTATTTCATCTCTGGCAAGTAAAGAATATGTGGATAAAGCCCACGCAAAAAATCTGGAGGTCTGGGGGCTGATCGATAATTTTAATGATAATGTAAGTACGTACGATACTCTGGTCCAGAAGAGTTCAAGAAAGCACATCATTGACATGCTGATCAGTGAGGCGGACAGAGTGGGACTTGATGGGATCAATGTGGATTTTGAGACACTCACTGAGGAGGAAGCCCCCCATTTTATCCAGTTTATCCGGGAACTTTCAGTTGCCTGCAGAAGAGAAGGGCTGGTGCTGTCCATTGATAATCCGGTTCCTAGCTACACGTATTTCTACAACAGAAAAGAGCAGGGAATTGTTGCTGATTATGTGATCATTATGGGATACGATGAGCACACTGCCGGTTCGCCGGAAGCAGGCTCTGTGGCATCGCTTCCGTTTGTTGAGGAGGGCATCACGGAAACACTGAAAGAGGTTCCGGCAGAAAAGGTGATCAATGGTGTTCCATTTTATACAAGACTTTGGACCGTAGGCAATGACGGTTCTGTGTCCAGCGAGGTCCTGGGTATGGATCAGGCAGATCAATATGCAGAAGAAAATGGAATGGAAGTTTACTGGAATACAGATGTATCCCAAAATTACGCTGAAGCGGAGACTGAAAACGGTAAACTGCAGATGTGGCTTGAGGATGAAGAATCCCTGGAAGCAAAGATGGAACTGGTCAAAGAGTATGATCTTGCCGGTTCCGCGGCTTGGAAGCTGGGATTTGAGAGGGCAGATGTATGGAAAATCATCAGCAGTTATCTTCAGTAGAAAACAAAGAGAGAAACAGGAGATCCTGTAATATAAGAAAGAAAAAAGGTGGAGTATATGGCAGAGAATGAAATGTTCAAAACAACCCTTATGGGAGGCTATGATAAGGATGAAGTGCATGAGCAGATCCAGAAAATGAAAGATGAGATGGCAGAGCAGCAGCTGATGTACAGAAAGCAGCTTGCTGAGAAGGACAGCCGGATCGCGGAGCTTGAGAAACGGATCGAGTTAAAGGAAGCTTCCCAGGAAAAGCTGGAGGCAGATGTCAGAGACAAATATCAGAAATATATTGATAATTATGAGAGTATCGGAAGACTGGTATTTGAAGCCCAGCTGAAAGCAGACGCTATGGTCAAGGAGGCTGAGGAAAAATGCAGCACTATGATCCAGGATGCGGAAGCTGAGGCAAGACAGAAGGTAGAGGCTGTGCAGAAGGAAATCGACGCGAAACTTCTGGAAGGCAGAAAGAAATACCTTGCCGTACAGGAAGAGACCAACAGCATAGTGGAGCTGATCAATCAGGCACAGAAACGTTTCATGTCTTCCTACCGGGAGGTACATCAGATCATCAGCAATATGCCGACAGCTTTAAGTGATATGGGAGATGAGGGAATACTCGGCATGGATACAATGGGAAATGCAGGGGAAGACCAGGAGGAAGAAGTGAATACGGTCCATCTGGGAGATACAGAGGAGCTGGATATCATGGACTCCATGCAGGATATTGAAGATCTGGAAGAATTCGATGAAGAGGATGAAGAGGACGAAGACAGCAGACTTGCACTTCAGATCTCCAGGCTTCTCAGCGAAGAGGATGAAGCCATGCTGGAGGAAGAAAGCGAGTAAAGCCGGAGAAAACAGCATAACGTACAAAAAGAGAAGAGAAAGAACTGGAGAGGAGGGCTGCCTGGCAGCCTTCCTTTTTTTGCGCCATATGTCCGGCAAGCAGCCGCCATGCGTGCATGAGTGGATATTTGCCGGGCAACGGACAGCGAAGGGCTCTGCCATGAGCTGCCCGCGGTATTGCGGCGGATAGGGGGGAGCTGTTTCCCCTATCCGATCACCATAAAAAGTTTGATTTTTTGGTGTTCATGCTATATTATGGATAGGGAAAACGTGACAAAACCTATAAAACCAAAACAAAACCAGGATTTTACAGAGAGGGCGGCTGAGATGGTAACGATAAAGCAGATTGCGGAACAGCTGGGCGTAAGCCCAACAACAGTTTCCAATGTGATTAACGGCAGGACAGAGAAAATGTCGGAAAAGACCAGGCAGAGGATTGAGGAGCTGCTGGTTGCTAATCACTATGTGCAGGAGAAGAAAGGAAGAGGAGAGCAGGAAGAACTAAAACTGGTCGTTGCATGGTTCTTTTTTGAAGGAAGAGAGAGAGTTTTTACCGATCCTTTTTGTTCAGAAGTGTTCGGAGCTCTGGAAAAAGAGCTGCGTAAAAGAGGGAGATATCTGATCTGCAGCACCCAGAATGCGGAAGAGGATCTGATAAAGAACCTGTCTTTTCATGAGGTGGAAGGTGCCATTATTCTTGGATGCGATCCAAGCCGATGCGAAGCGTTAAGTAAAAGGCTGCCGAAACCGGTGGTTTTTATTGATTCAGGAGAGGGGAATTATGACAATATAGGCCTGAGGGACCGAGAGGGCACCAGTGAGCTGATCTCCTATCTGGTGAAGCAGGGACACAGAAAGATTGCTTTTTTCTGTGATGAGAAAAAACCTCTTGCCAGCAACGGAGCGCGATACCGGGGATTTCTTGATGCAGTACAGGTCTATGGGCTTTCTTTTGATGAAAAACTGGATTATTATTATGTGCCGTCGGAAAAAAACATGCGCTACGAGGTTTTTCGGCAGTTTGCAAAAAACCTCTGTGAAAACAAGGCATATACGGCAGCATTTTTCTGCTGCGATCTGTATGCCAATGAAGCGATCAGTGTTTTTTTCTCCCAGGGAGTGAGAGTACCGGAAGATTTTTCGGTGGCTGGTTTTGATGATAATATTTATGCGAGGATGTCGCGACCAGCGCTTACCACGGTGCGCCAATCTCCGTCCGATAAGGGAAAGGAGGCTGTGAAGCTTTTGATGAAACGGATTTACGGAGAGGAGGTATATGTCAGGAACCTGGAACTTCCTACGGAACTGATCGTGCGGGAAAGTGTGAAGAATATCTGGAAAAACAAGATACAGGAGAAATAGGATCATTGTTAAATTGTATAAATTGCGCGGATAAATCTTGTAAAAAATGTTAGTGTTGCGCGAAACTTCTTGTAAAACCTCACAAAACTAATTAGCATATATGCGATGAGAAATGGCAAGGAGGAGTAAAGAAATGAAAGCAGACACTGGCAAGTGGTGGAAGACATCGGTGATCTACCAGATTTATCCGCGCAGTTTTTATGACAGCAATGGTGACGGTATCGGAGACCTGCAGGGGATCGTGAAAAAACTGGATTATTTAAAGGAACTGGGGATTGATGCAGTCTGGCTCTCTCCGGTGTACAAGTCACCGCAGGATGACAATGGGTATGATATTTCAGATTATCAGGATATTGATCCGATCTTCGGAAGCATGGAGGACATGGACAGACTGATCGCAGAAGCCAAGAAGAGAGGAATCCGGATCATTATGGATCTGGTTTTGAACCACACCTCAGATGAACATCCGTGGTTTATTGAAGCGAAAAAAAGTAAGGATAATCCCTATCATGATTTTTATGTCTGGAGAGACGGGGAAGAGGGTGTTTATCCCAATGAGCTGAAGTCAGCTTTCTGTGGTCCCGCATGGGAATGGGTTCCGGAGCTGGGACAGTACTATCTCCATCAGTTTTCTGTAAAGCAGCCGGATCTCAACTGGGAGAATCCGAAACTCAGAGAAGCTGTCTACAAGATGATCAACTGGTGGATTGACAGAGGCGTGGGAGGTTTCCGTCTGGACGTTATTGATCTGATCGGAAAAGAAACAGACAAAATGATCATGGCAGAAGGAAAAATGCTTCATCCTTACATACAGGAAATGAGTAAAGAGACTTTCCAGAAGGCAGATCTGGTGACTGTGGGAGAAGCATGGAGTGCTACACCGGAGCGTGCCATGAAATACAGTAATCCGGATGGTTCGGAACTTTCCATGGTGTTTCAGTTTGAACATATCATTCTGGACCAGCAGCCGGGTAAGGAAAAATGGGATCTGATGGATCTGCCTTTTGTGGAATTTAAGAAGGTTTTCACCAAATGGCAGACAAGCCTTTACAACAAAGGGTGGAACAGCCTGTTTTTAAGCAATCATGACCTGCCCCGCTCCGTATCCAGATTTGGTGATGACGGAAAATACAGGAAAGAGTCAGCAAAAATGCTGGCAACCATGATCCATGGAATGCAGGGGACGCCCTACATTTATCAGGGTGAAGAACTGGGTATGACCAATGTACAGTTTGAGATTGAGGATTACCGTGATATTGAGCTTCTTAACATGTACCATGAGCGTATTGAGGCAGGATACAGCAGGGAAGAGGTCATGCGCTCAGTTTACGCAAAGGGAAGGGACAATGCCAGAACACCTATGCAGTGGGATGAAAGTGCTAATGCCGGGTTTACCACAGGAACTCCCTGGATTCGGTGCAATCCCAATTATACTATGATCAATGCCCGAGAAGCGATGGCGGATGAGGATTCTATATTCCGCTACTATCAGAAGCTGATCCGGCTTAGAAAGAAAGAAAGTATTCTCACAGAAGGCAGGTATATGCCTCTTTTGGAGGAAGATGAAAACATTTTTGCATATACAAGAGAAACAGAAGATGAAAAACTTCTGGTTCTGTGCAATTTCAGAGGGGAAGAAGTTTCTTATGAACTTCCTGAAAGATGGAAGGAAGGTCAGGTACTGATCTCTAATTATCAGGAAGAGGGAGTATTCGGAACACTTCGTCCTTATGAAGCGAAAATGGTAATCATCAGGAAAGGAGATATACGGGAATGAAAAGAAATAAGGCAGTGTTTGCATGCCTTGCCCTGACTGGAGCTGCGGCGGCAGGCATGATATCCGGCTGCGGTATGGACGAAAACAACGGAAAAGTTGTGGTCGAGATGGTCCAGTACAAGCAGGAAGCGGTTAAAGTGTTTGAAGAATTAGAGAAAAAATTTAATGAAACACACGATGATATTGAACTTAAAATTGATTCTCCAAACGATGCGGTAACAATTCTGAAAACACGTTTTATCCGTGAAGATTATCCGGACATCATTGGAATCGGCGGAGATATTAACTATTCTAACTTCCTGGATTCTGACCTGCTGATGGATATTTCGGACTATGAAGGTCTGCAGGATGTAAAACAGTCCTATCTGGATATTGACAAAGAACTGGAGTTTATTCCCAAAGAGGGAACCTATGCGCTGCCCTATGTGGCAAATGCAGCAGGGGTATTATATAACAAAGATGTGTTTGAAGAACATGGATGGGAAATTCCTGAAACCTGGGATGAGTTTCTCTCTTTGTGTGATGAGATTGAGGCAGAGGGAATGCAGCCCTTCTTCTTCGGGTTTAAGGATGCATGGACCTGTCTTGCACCCTGGAATGCGATTGCCGTAGACCTGGCGCCTTCTGATCTGTGTGCGCAGGTGAACAGAGGCAATGCTACTTTTGCAGATAATTACAGAGAAGTTGCAGAACAGACAAGACAGCTTCTTGATTATGCACAGGATGATCCCTTTGCATACAGCTATAACGATGCATGTACAGCTTTTGCCAACGGAGAGGCCGTGATGTATCCTATCGGAAGCTATGCAGTTCCTCAGATTAAATCAGTAAATCCCGACATTAATATCGACTCCTTTGTTATGCCAGCCAGCAACAATCCGGAAGAAAATGTATTGAATTCAGGAAACGACCTTCAGTTTTCTGTGATGGCAGAATGTGAAAATAAGGAAGCTGCATATGAAGTTCTGGATTTCCTTATGGAGGATGAGAATATTCAGATGTATCTGGACGACCAGAATGCAGTGCCCTGCAAAAAGGGAGAATTTGAACTTCCTTCTATGCTGGACGGCATGAGAACATACATCGAAGAGGGTAAGGTTGTTGATTATCAGGATCATCACTATCCCAGTGAAATGTCTGTAGACGCCATGATCCAAACCTATCTGCTGGATGACTCTGAAAATGCAACAGATACATTCCTGAAAAAGTTTGATACAAACTGGAAGCGTTACAACCGCGATTTGATCAGAAAGGTACAGGATTATCAGAAAGAAAATCCTGACGCAGAATAGGAGGAAACAAGATGAAGAAAAAGATGGGAAACAGAGAAAAAACCTTCCTGTGTATTACCATACCTGTGTTGATTTTGTTCTTCTGTTTTAATACGCTGCCTTTGCTGAAAGGCTTTATGTACAGCCTGACCAATTTTAAAGGATACGGCACTTATGACTGGGTAGGATTGAGAAACTACCAGGATTTGTTTACAGATGCCAGAGTGGGAAGGTCTTATCTTTTTACTTTTAAATTTGCCATTGTCAGCACCATTATTGTCAATGTTGTCAGTCTGATCCTGGCACTTGGCCTGAACGGCAAAATTAAAGGGAAAAGTGCGTTAAGAGGTATTTATTTTATTCCGAATGTTCTGGGCGGACTGGTTGTAGGATATATCTTCGGATTTATCTTTACTTACATTCTTCCTGCTGCAGGACAGGCGATGGGAATCGGATGGCTGTCAAACAGTCTGCTGTCCAATGAGAACACAGCATGGTTCGCCATCGTGGTAGTAGCGGCATGGCAGTCCATAGCTATGAATACCATCATCTATATCTCCGGTCTTCAGACAGTCCCGGAAGATGTATATGAGGCAGGGGCAATTGACGGCGCCACAGGATGGACAAAATTCAGGCATCTGACATTTCCTCTGATCATCCCGTTTTTCACCATCAACATGGTGCTGTGTATGAAGAACTTTCTGATGGTATTTGACCAGATCATGGCATTGACAAAAGGCGGTCCGGCACAGAGTACAGAATCTATTTCCTTCCTGATCTACCAGAATGGTATGAGCGGCGGACAGTTTGGATTCCAGAGTGCCAATGCGGTTATCTTCTTTATTGTGATCGTTGCCATATCAGTATGCCAGATGAAATTTATGGGTAAGAAGGAGGAGCAGTTATAATGAATAAAAAAGGAAATAGACAGACAGCCCAGACCAACTGGCTGATTACCATTCTTTTGATTATCGGCTGCGTTACGATTTTCTTCCCTCTGTATATGACGATCATCATCGCCTTTAAGCAGCCGTCAGAAATGACGAATGATATTGCGGGTGCGCTGGGATTCCCTCAGTCCTGGAGTTTTGCAAACTTTGCAGAGGCTATGGAAGTGACAGATTTCTGGAATTCTCTTGGAAACAGTATTCTGATCACAGTTATCACAGTTGTGCTTGCTGTTATCATCCACTCTCTGGCTGGGTATGCTATCGGAAGAAATATGGGACACAGTAAATTTTATAACTTTACATATCTGTACATTGTAAGCGGTATGTTTGTTCCTTTTGCGATTCTGATGATGCCTCT
>CALWHD010000169.1 GCA_944380235.1 uncultured Blautia sp. | reverse complement strand
AATGGATTTGTTGAAGGAACAAATAATAAATTAAAAATGGTAAAGCGTACAATGTATGGCCGATGCAGCCGTCAGTTATTAGAAGCAAAACTTATGTATCGCCCTAATGTATAAATACCAAAATATGCGGAAGAGCCCTCAAAATCCGGTTCGATGGCTCAAAGAGATCCGGTATAATCAAAGGAAAACGAAACATTATCCAGCAGCTTCTTCAAGGTGGTCTTTTCCATATGTATATGCTAACATATATTTAAAACATTTAGCTTTATGAAAACTCAAATTTAAGCAGCAGCTGGCAAAGGAGAAATTGATTTCTGAAATAACAGTGGTGCTGGGAAGAAGAAAAAAGGAGACCTCTGAATGGCATTGGACTTTTATAAAAGAATGGAAATTGTGTGCAGCAGGATTCCATATGGAAAAGCTGCTACCTACGGACAGATCGCATTGCTGTGCGGCATGCCGAAAAATGCCAGGCAAGTGGGATATGCACTCAGAACAGGAAAAGCAGGAGAAAGAGTTCCGGCACACAGGATTGTGAACGCAAAGGGGATATTAAGCGGTGCAGGATCCTTTGCGACTCCGGACATGCAGAAACTTCTTCTGGAATCCGAGGGTGTTTGCGTGGAACATACACCGGATGGTGACAGGGTGGATCTGGGGCGCTTTGGCTGGAAGAATACTATGGAAGTAGCAGAAGAGTTGAGAGCCTATTTTCTTCGGGAAGGAATATAAACCAAGAATAAAAGGTCAGTAAAGAGAAAGGAACAGAAAGATGAAACAAGATTTTTTTATTGAAAACAGAAAAGGACTTTACAGAAAAATCTCAGAAAGATCACTTGTGATCATGTTCAGCGGACATGCACCGGTAAGGACCAATGATGAAAATTATCCGTTTTTTGCGGACAGAAATTATACTTATCTTGTAGGAGTTGAGCAGGAAGACAGTGTATTTATGGCAGAAGTTTTCGGGAACGGTGAGGTGGAGGAAAGCCTGTATATTCTTCCTTCAGATCTGCTGCTGGAGCGCTGGAACGGAAAACGTTTTACAAAAGAAGAAGCAGAAGAAAAATCGGGAATTAAGAATATCTTTGTGAATACAGGTTTCATGAAGCGTCTGGAAGAAAAGCTGATTGCAATGGAATTTGACTGTGTCTATATGGACTTTGGAAAGCTGAGTCCCAAAGAGGAAGACAGGGAAAGCTACCGGCTGGCAAGATGGATCAGAAAGCATTATCCATATGTGCATATAAAAAATCTTAATGTGTTGGTCAGGGAACTTAGGACCTATAAAAAACCGGAAGAGATACAGGCAATAAGAATGGCAGAGCAGGTCACAAAGGAAGGGATAGAGGCAATGATGCGCGCTTCGAAACCTGGAATGTATGAGTATCAGTATAAAGCAGAATTTGATTATGCCCTGGCACAGAGAGGAATTCTCACTCCGGGATTTCCCTCAATTATTTCAGCCGGAAAGAATAATTTCTGTATCCATTATTATTCCTACAGGGGACAGGCAGCAGAGGGTGACCTGATTCTCAATGATGTGGGATCCGGATGGGATCTGGAAATTAATGATGTATCCAGAGCCTTTCCGTGCAGCGGAAAATTTACAGAGAAGCAGAGACTTTTGTATGAATGTGCTTACAGGACATCGGAGCATATGTTTGACATTCTGAAGCCGGGAATTCCTATGAAAGATGTAGATCTGACTGCAAGAAAATATAATTATGAACAGCTTAAAGAGATTGGTCTGTGTAAGAGTTATGACGATATCGGTACTTATATGTGGCATGGAGGAGCACACCATATAGGACTGGATGTCCATGATCCGGTAGGGTATAATCTGGTGACTGCTCCGGGGATGGTGTTTTGTGTAGATATAGGGATTTACTGTGAAGAGTGGGGGATTGGATTCCGGATTGAAGATAATTGCCTGATTACAGAGAACGGCTGTGAGAATCTTTCCTCCATGATTCCCAGAAAGGCAGAAGATATAGAAGCATTTATGGGAGCCAGATAAAACAGAGATAAGGGCAGAAAAGGAGAAAGAATGAGAGATTCAGTAAAAGATTCTATAATTGAGCTTGGGAAAGAACAATGGCAGGGATATATTCTGCCCATAGGCTACACAACAGAAACCTATTATGATGTGGCAGTGGAAAAAAGAGAGAATGGATTTTCTCTTGCGATTGAAAAGAAAACATTTCCGCAACCTGTCATCCATACGCCGGAGGAATACGATTATCCGGACAGGCTGTTTGCAAAATGGTGGGAGAATGCCCGGGCATGGGGAATTCTGAAAGAGGGAAAACTTATAGCTGCCATTGAGACGGATCCGGAATTATGGTCGAACCGACTCAGGATAACAGAACTTTGGGTGCAGGAAAATTTCCAGAAACAGGGGATTGGACATGCTCTTATGGAAACAGCAAAAAGACAGGCACGGCAGGAAAAACGCAGAGCAGTGATCCTGGAAACTCAGTCCTGCAATACAAACGCAGTAGAGTTTTATCTCCATGAAGGCTTTTCTTTGATAGGTATGGATACCTGCTGTTATGCAAATAATGACCTGGAGAGAAAAGAGGTACGTCTGGAGATGGGATGGTTTCCCGAGAATGAATAATAGAAAATCAGATAAAGAGAAGCAGAACAGAAAGAAAATTTAAGAATTATTTAATGTGAAAATTGTTCTGACTATATAGGAAGGAGGACCAGGGAGATCTCTCTCCCTGGTGTATGAAAAGAAAAAAGTTTATGTAAAAAGTTACAGCCTTTTGCTGATACAAAGGATAGCGGTTCAAGTTGTCTTCCTTTGTATGGTTATAAGTATAGAGGCAAACTGTGAAGAAACTGTGTTGAAAAACGAAAAGAATTGTGAAGAAATTTTGAAAAATCGAAGAAATTCTTTGAGAAATAGGACAGTTTTTGGACGAGAGGATATGTATACTGGAATAAAGAGATGAAAGGGTGATAGATATGAAAAGTAACGAAATGCTGCAAAAGAGACTGGAAGAGTTTAAACGGCAGTACCCTGTGGCAGAAGAAGTAAAAGAACGGCTTACTGTGCCGTCTATGCCTTTTTATGGCACAGAGATCTTGGATCGGGCAGTGACCGCACTTCTTGAGGGGGAAAACCTCCTTTTATGCGGAGACAAGGCAACCGGAAAGAATGTGCTGGCAGAAAATCTTGCATGGCTCTTTGGACGCCCTGTTTATAATATTTCCTTTCATGTGAATACAGACAGCAGCAGTCTTATTGGTACAGATACCTTTGTTAACAATGAGGTAACGCTGAGAAAAGGTCCCATTTATCAGTGCGCAGTTTACGGAGGCTTTGGTATTTTAGATGAGATTAATATGGCCAAAAATGAAGCGGTTTCTGTGCTGCATGCTACGCTGGATTATCGCAGAGTGATCGATGTTCCCGGTTACGAGCGGATTGTTCTGCATCCGGCTGCACGGTTTATTGCTACTATGAATTATGGATATGCAGGTACAAAGGAGTTAAATGAAGCTTTGGTATCCAGGTTTATGGTGATCAATATGCCGCCCCTTTCCATGGAGCTCCTGCGTCGGATCCTGAAAAATATTTTTCCGGCAATTAAAGACGAGATGCTGGAGCAGTTTGCGGGATTGTTTCTGGATCTGCAGCTGAAGGCGCAGAATGGAGAGATCTCAACAAAGGCAGTGGATATGAGAGGCCTGATCGGCGCTGTGCGGCTGATGCAGGGAGGACTTTCTCCTCTGGAAGCCATTGATATGGGAATTACCAACAAGTGTTTTGATGGATTTGAAAGGGAACTGATCGGAGATATTGTCATGACACGGATACCGGAGTCATGGAGCTGTGGAGATGTATTTTCATGAGAGAAGAAAGAGCGTGGGAAGAGTCGAGTCTTCTGGATATCCAGAACAGAGTGGAAAACCTGCTTTGGACAGTCAGCGAGGATTATAATCTGGATTTTAAGGTGGATGAATCTCTATTTCAGAAGTCCAGATATATGGCTTTTTATGATGCTATTCGTCAGGGTGCTTTTGAAAAATATTTTGATGCCAGAGAATATGATCATTATTTTGCGAAACAAGTATACAGCGGAGCAGAACCTTCTGTGTTGGAAGCTCTGGGAAAATTGTGTATAGACAGTGCTGTGTGGAAGAAAACCCAAACAGAGCGCAAAGGTGTGGAAAATATCAGGAAAAAAGCATTTGAAGACACCCTGAAGTATGACGCAGGACGTTTATCTCACACAGACTGGGGATATGTGGAGACCTGTTACCTGCGGTACCGCCTATATGGAGAAACAGCGGAAGAAAGAGTTCAGAAACTTCTGGATCTTATCTGTGGGCTGGAGAATACCTGGTCTTTGAAAGATATCTGTATCTGTTTGAGCCGGGTATATAAAACTGCTTATGAAAAAGGCTTTGCAAAGGAGTTTAAAGGACTTCGGAGGCAGGTGAAAAACACAGATGAAGATATGAAGGAGTATACAGAGAAAGAAGCAGCGGAGGAAGAAGCCGCCCGGGAGGAAGAAGACCGTCCTTTGAATATCTTCAGCGGCCATGTGGACGCTCAGGACAACGGTAAGAGGGAAGAATCCAGGGCGCGGATGATTTATCTGGACAGGGAATCTACCGGGAGAATGAAGGAATATATTGAGCTGAATTACGGAAAAAGCTGTCTGACAGCTCAGGAAGAGAAGGCTTTTCAGTCCCGGATGTGTAAAGATGTTCATAAGGACTGCAGGCTGCATGTGACAGAAGGAATCCTTCACTGCAGACTGGAAAATAATGCAAAATTGGAATATGTGAACAAGGTAAAAGAAGAAAATCTGAAAGTGCTGAGAAAAAATCAGCTTGTTACACGGCAGAATATCCAGGAGCTGGCCAATACTTTAAGACGGGCGCTGCTGACAAGGACGGAAAAGGAAGTCTGCAGCAGTGAATATGGGACTATCTGCGCAAATAAGCTGTGGAATTTGAACAGGACGGACAATAAAAAACTGTTTCAGAAAGAATTTATAAGAGACAATACAGACTTTGCGGTAGAAGTTCTGATCGATTCCAGCGGATCCCAGCAGGGTAGGCAGAGTCTGGTGGCACTGCAGGGATATATTATCAGTGAAGCTTTAAGTATTGCCGGAATTCCACACAGAGTCCTGGGGTTCTGTACTTTCGGTGATTATACGATCCTGAATAAATTTCGGGATTATGAAGATGGAAGAGAAATGAATCAGAGGATTTTTGAATTCTATGGATCTGCAAATAACCGGGACGGACTGGCAGTGCGTGCAGCTGCGGAAAGTCTGGATAAAAGGAAAGAAGAGAATAAAATTCTTATTGTTTTAAGTGACGGAAGACCCAATGATATCATTGCAGGAAGCCAGAATCCTGTCTACGGAAAAAAGAAAAAAACAGGGGAAGAAAAGGAACCTTACTGCCTGGAATATGCAGTGAAAGACACAGCGGGAGAAGTGAGAAAGCTGCGGAACAGGAAGATCGCCGTGCTGGGAGTTTTTGCCGGAGAGGAGGAAGATCTTCAGGCGGAAAAGAAGATTTTTGGAAAGGATTTTGCCTACATCCGGGACATCACCGACTTTGCAAATATTGTAGGCAGATATTTGAAAAAACAGATTTCAGAATAGAAAAAGTATAGAAGCAGGCTGTGGGGGGATAAGATCCCACAGCGCTGAAAACATTCACCTCCTTTCTGAATTTCCAAACAGCAGGCAGGATAAAAGGATACAGATCAGGGTAAATCCTGCGGCAACAGGAAGCCATGGGATCAGATCAATGGAAATAAAATTCTTTCCGTCTGCCAGGCTGCCCATTAACTTTGCTATAGTATAAAAAGGGTAGCACATAGGATATGCAAACCATACTTTGGTGTTCATAACCAGCACAGAAGGTACTATCGAGGCAAGACCGATTCCGATGGAGAATACCGGGGTCCGGATGCAGCCCGCAATAAGCCAGTAAAAGGCTGCCATAGGCACAGAACACAGATAGATCAGAAGACTTTCTTTGAAAACAAGACTGCCGGACAGGAGGAAGTCATAGTCCATTTTTGCGGAAGCCAGGGCTGCCGCAGGGTAATAGAGAGCCAGCATTATCAGGATCAGCCCTCCCGCCAGCAATAGAAGAACGAAAAATTTTGCAAGGCAGAGCATAGGGATGCTGACCGGCAGAGAAAGCATTTTCTGAAGCCCTTTATTGGTACGTTCTATCTGGTTCAGCATTACCGTGATAACTACCAGGAGGGCAGGAAAGAGAATCCAGGCAAATCCCATAAATCCCTGAATGAAAAAACTATTTTCCGGAGACAGCCCGGATGGGTTGTTAAAATTCATGTCAGCATTCAGAACAGAGGGCAGCCACAGAAGGAGACAGGGAATTATCATCAGGCAGAAAATATGGGTGCGCCGGATTTTTATCAATTCTATTTTTATAAGAGAAAACAGGTTCATAAAGTATACCTCCTGAATTTTGTGAGTAAAATTTTAAATACCCCAAAGAGTACAGATTCTGTAAGCGCTGCCGCCAGAAAAGCAGTTTTTTCCCGGGAATATCCGGAAGAGGAAAGAAACTGGAAGGGCAGAGCAAAAGGGAAATAAGTCAGTATGGTATCGGAAGACATTACCATCTGTGCCGTGAAAAGAAGGGTTATCCCCACTCCTAAAGATACCCACATATTTCTGCATAAAGATGCGATCAGAAGCATTAAAATGATGACAGGCAGCATCATGAGAAGGCTGTAGCATGTATTCTGAAACACAGCGGAGAGAAGTCCCGGACTTTCCGGAAACCAGTGACAGGCACAGAAAACCAGAAACAGGCTTTCAATAAGAAGCATTGTTCCTGTACCCAGAAGGAGCAGCAGTGCCTTGCAGAAAAAAATCTGGTTTCTGCTTATGGGAAGCATGTGCATTTTTTCTATGCCTCCGTTGGAAAATTCAGTATGGTACAGGATGCAGGCGCCGATGATCACCAGGAAAATGTTCAGCATGGCAAGCATGAGCCAGTTGGCATTTAAGAGAATATCTCCGGCTGGGAGTGCCTGATGGATGAAGGAATCGGGGCGGGCGGCTGTATTGATGACCGGAAGAGAAGAAGCTGCAAGGGCGCCCAGGAAAAATGCAGGGAAAAAACCGGTACGTTTTGTTTTTTTTAATTCCAGAGCAAATGTCATTTTATTCCACCTCTTTTTAAATTATCTTCTTCGATCATTGCCAGAAAGGTATCTTCCAGATTATCTGCAGGATAGCCCATTTTCACTGCGTAATCAGTAAGATGGGGCATGGTTCCCTCAAAAAGAAGTTTCCCGTGATTTAAGATTCCCACAGTATCCGCCATCAGTTGGATTTCTGACAGCAGGTGGGAGGAGACCAGCACGGTACAGTGATATTTTTCAGGAAGAGAACGGATCAGAGTACGGATCTCATGGATCCCGGCAGGATCCAGGCCATTGGTGGGTTCGTCCAGGATCAGCATGGGAGGTCTGCCAAGAAGTGCTCCCGCAAGTCCCAGACGCTGCTTCATACCCAGAGAATACTGGGAAGCAGGGCGCCTGCGGAATTCATAGAGACCGGTAAGTGTCAGTGCATCCTTTACGCTGCTTTTGGGAAGCCCCAGAATTCTTCTTAAAATATCCAGGTTTTCCTCCCCGGTAAGATTCCCGTAAAAAGAGGGGGATTCAATAAAAGCGCCTGTCTTTCTTAAAATCTCCCGGCGGTCTTTTGGATAGGACATCTGATGGATGGTAAAGGTTCCCGCCGTGGGCTTTGTAAGGCCCAGAAACATTTTCATGGTGGTAGATTTTCCGGCTCCGTTGGGACCTAAAAATCCGTAGATCTGGCCTTTGGGGATATGAAGGTTTATGTGGGATACAGCAGTAAAATCTTTGTAGCGTTTTGTTAGATTATGGGTTTCGATTATATTCATAGTGTTCAGTTCTCCTTTCAGCTTACTGATGCCAAGTATAAAGGGGCAACCTTACAGCAGCATTTCCGCTGCCTTACATTTACCTTACATTTTCTTTGTTTTAGCAGATTGGTCATAAGAATATGTTATAATCTCTTTGAAAGATAAGAGAGGAGCGCAGGAGAATGGAAATTGAGTATATAAAGGAAAAGAAGATCCTTCTGGTAGATGATGAAAAAGAACTTTTGACTATGGTTTATGGAATTCTGGCGGGAGCCGGATACAGCCATATAAAAACTGCCGGGACTATGGGCGGGGCACTTGAGATATGCAGGGAATGGAAGCCGGATTTTGCAGTGCTGGATGTGATGCTGCCCGATGGCAGCGGGTTTGAACTTCTAAAGGAACTTCGGAAATTTTCAGATATTCCTGTTCTGTTTCTCACTGCCAGAGGAGAAGACGAAGATAAATTTCAGGGACTTGGACTAGGAGCAGATGATTATATGGTAAAGCCTTTTCTTCCAAGAGAACTGATTTTGAGAACAGGTGCAATTTTGCGCAGATGTTATAAAGAGGAGAAAAAACTGGTACGTCTGGCTTCCTGTGAGATTGATTTTGAAAGAGCGGAGGTGATCCGAAAAGAGGGAACACTTCCCCTTACGGCAAAGGAATATGCGCTGCTTTGGGCACTGTACAGAAATGCAGGAAAGATTGTGACGATTGATATGCTCTGTGAGGCAGTCTGGGGAGATAATCCCTTTGGATATGAAAATTCCCTTATGGCGCATATCCGGCGGATCAGGGAAAAAATAGAAGAAAATCCTTCAAAACCCAAATCGCTTTTAACAGTAAAAGGGCTTGGATATAAGCTGCTTGCGGAGGTATGAGCATGAAGAGTGTAGGGAAACTGATACGCAGATTTTGTCTTGTATTTCTTGCCGCAGCTGTTCTGGTGATCATACTGAATGTTATTTTATTCCTCACACTTTCTTATTCTTACAGCCAGAGAGAAAATAACGGGGGATGGAGCCGGGCAAGAGAAATTGCGGGGGCTTTTGCCAGAACAGACCAAGGGAAATATGAACTTTCGGAAAGAGGACAGGAGCTTTTAAAGGAAAGCCGGGCATGGGCCATCCTGGTGGAAGATCATACGGGAAATGTGATATGGGAAAGTGATGATATTCCGGAAAATATACCCAGGCATTATACAGCATCAGAGCTTTCCTGGGCAGTGATGGGATATATTGAGGATTATCCTGTCCTGTGGGCTTCCCAGGGAGATAATGTTCTGCTTCTGGGCTGCCCTAAGACATCTTACTGGAAGATGATGCAGAATACTTTTGACTATAAGCTGATTGCCAATGTGCCGAAAATATTCCTGGCTTTTCTGGTATGTAACCTGCTCTTTTTGACATTGGTGTATATGGGGGCGGTGTCGGGAGTCCTTCGGTCGGTGGGACCTATTGTCAGAGGGATACGGAGTCTGGGAGAAAAGGAGGATGTTTCTGTCAGAGAAAAAGGATTGCTTTCAGACATGGCAGTGTCCATTAACAGGACGGCGGAAAAGCTGAAAAGTCAGGAATATGCCCTGAAGAAAAAAGAGACAGCCCGTGCCAACTGGATCGCGGGAGTGTCTCATGATATCAGAACCCCTCTTTCCATGGTGCTGGGATATGCCAGTCAGCTGGAAGAGGATAAAACGCTTTCAAAAGAGGTGAGAAAGAAAGCAGAGATCATCCGGAAACAGAGTCAGCGCATGAAAAATCTTATCAATGATCTGAATCTGGCATCTAAGCTGGAATACAATGTACAGCCTCTGAACAGCAGGCGGATGAATGCGGCCGCTATGGTACGCCGGATCGCTGTGGATTTTCTCAATCTGGATATGGAGACTCAGTATCCCATTGAATGGATAGCGGAAGATACTGCTGCTTCCTGCATGATCTGGGGAGATGAAGGACTTTTAAAGAGAGCAGTATCCAATTTGATCTTTAACTGCCAGGTGCACAATCCGGAGGGATGTACCATACAGATCGGTGTCAGTAAAGTGGGAGAAAGATGCTGCATTACAGTTGCAGACAACGGTGTGGGGGTGTCAGAGGAAAAGATGGAATCCATAAAAAATGCTCCCCATTATATGGTTTGTGATACCAATACAGGGGAGCAGAGACATGGTCTGGGACTGCTGATCGTCCGTCAGATCATTCAGGCACATCATGGAGAAGTGGAAATCGCCCATTCTCCAGAGGGCGGTTTTCAGGTAAAACTGTACCTGCCCCTCCTGGAGAACGAACAGGAAGAATCTCCTTAATTTTCATAGATTCCGTTTATAGTGACTTTAAATAAGGCGTCTTTGCCGTTTAATTCCTCATTTCCATAATTCTCCGGGAAAGTGACATTCACATCTACAGTGTCCCCGGGGTGAGAGCCAATGAGCTGTTCTTCGAAATCATCAATATAGGATCCGGAACCGATGACAAGAGTCGTTCCGGTTCCATTGGTGCTTCCGCCGTCAAATTCCACTCCGTCAATGGAGCCTACATAGTCAATATTTACAGAGTCTCCGTCCTGAACGGTAAGAGAGGTATCAGTGGATAAAACCGGGGAAGGTGAGTCTTCTGTTGTGGCAGAAGTATCCGCAGAATCTTCGCTGCCGGTATCAGAATCTTCCGTAGCGGTACTGTCTGCTTCTGTACCAGAAGAAGTGTCAGAGGAGGATTCCTGTGTGGTGGTTTCCGCCTTTACAGAATTCTGCACGCCGTCCCAAATAATGACAATAGCAAGAGCCAGCACACAGACAGAAGGAAGAAAATAAGTTAGAAATTTTTTGATCTTTCTTTGCCGTTCCTGTTTTTTGCGTTCTTCTGCACGGCGCTGCTGCGCCAGTTTCCGATTTTCTTTTTTCATGAAAAAGTCTCCTTGTTGTATGATATTCAATAGGACTATCTTACAACAGAAATGTGGTGAAATTGTGTTTTCTCATGAAAAAGTTTTCTTCCTGTTTTCAAAGTAGGGAATCTGTTCAATGCGTTCCAGGATATCCCGGAAATCTTCTCTGGGAGCAAGGTCAATATAGGCTTTTAAAAGGCTGGACTCCTGTTTTTTATAGGGACCATAGAAGATGTTATAGAGGTTGTGGCCTCTTACAAAGATTTTAATCTCTTCCAGGTGCTCCTGGATATCTTTTTCTGTTTCCAGGTTTTTCCCCAGATGTTTTATAAGCTGTCTGCCGCTGGGAAGGCGGTGAAGGTATTCCTTCCATTTTTCTAGAAGGATGCTGTAAAAAGCTTCCTCTGACGG
>CALWHD010000168.1 GCA_944380235.1 uncultured Blautia sp. | reverse complement strand
ACTTTCCGTACTGTTCCAGATACTTTTCGTCGATCCCTGCTTTTTCCGCAATCTTGGTGATCGGCTCCATTGTACATTCCTGTGCGATTTCGATGTCTGATTTGAATCCCATAGTAACATCCTCCTTAAAAATAATGTTCTCAGCCCTTCTTTCAATTCCTCTCCAGAGTTGAAAAAAAGGCAACATCTGCTATTTGCAAATGTTGCCCAGACGGTCGGCTTTGGTTTATGGATTCTGATTCCCCTGTGGTTATCCACATTATCCGTCAGTAATCAGAACCTTTTCAGCAACAGCAAATATTGTTTTGATTTTTTCTGCTTTTGCCTCTATTTCCTGTCACTTACTATGCCTTTAATCTACCACAAATTTATTTCTCTGTCAATCTGTCGAAATAAAGTTTGTGATTTTTTTACCAATTTTTTTATATTTTTCATACAAAATGACTAGGAGTATTTTTGTCCATTTTATACAAAAATACTAACTTCTGGAAGCAATAAAAGCCTCTACCTCTTCTTTCTCCGGCATTACTCTTAGTGCGCCCTTCTTGGTGGTGATCAGAGATGATGCACCATTAGCAAAGCAGAGCATTTCCCTTAAATTCTCTTCCGTCAGACCTGTAATCCCATGCTCCAGCACATAATTCAGCGCACATGCTCCGAAAGTATCTCCTGCTCCTGTAGTCTCAATAGTATTCTCCTGGATAAAAGGTGCCTGGAAAACTTCTTTGCCTTCATGGAACGCAATGCTCCCCTCTTTGCCCATAGTGACATTCATCAGTTTAATGTTTGGATATTCTGCAAGGAGTTTATGTGCCCCTTCCTTCACATCACTGGTGCCTGTCATAAATTCCAGCTCTTCTTCTGAAATCTTCAGCAGATGGCATTTGGAAAGACCATACGCAATCTGTTTTTTTGCCTCATCCATATTGTTCCAGAGAGGCGGTCTTAAATTGGGATCAAATGAAATCAGAAGACCAGCTTCCTCTGCCAGGTCAATCGCTTTATAAGTCGCTTTTCTCACACCTTCATGTGTCATGGAAAGAGTTCCGTAGTGGAATGCTTTTGCGGAAGAGATATAATCACCGTCCACCTGGTCTTCTGAAAGCATCATATCGGCTCCCGGATTTCTGTAAAAAGCAAAATCTCTGTCTCCGTCTTCAAAAGTATGTACAAAAGCAAGCGTTGTATGTACTTCCTGGTCTTCATACAGATGTCCTGTATCAATCCCCAGTTCATTTAACGTATTTCTTAAAGATGTTCCGAACTGGTCTTTTCCAACGACTCCAAGGAAAGAGGTCTTTTTCCCCAGTTTATTCAGCATTGCCAGTACATTACAGGGAGCGCCGCCGGGATTTGCCTCAAAAATGGGATTGCCCTGACCGCTTACACCGTTTTCCGTGAAATCAATTAATAATTCCCCCAATGCGATTACATCAAAATTTTTATTCATTTTCCTTACTCCTTGTCCATAATGTTCTTACTAAGCATTATAGCCTTTTTTCCTTTTTGGCGCAATAAGAGCTCTTTATTTTTCTGAATTTATCCAGCAATTATGAAATATTCCCAGTCTCTCTTACTCTGCTCTTCTTTTATGGGAAACTTTAGAATTTCTTTCGTTTTCCATCACTGGATTCTTAAAAAAGGGATGATTTAATTTTTTCATAAACCTTTGAAAATACTTTTATACCGATTGATTTACTGAACTGAGGGGGGATAAAAACAATGACAGACCTATTAATGCTTCTTTCTGACCATGCCCTGCGCCGGCCCGGACAGCCTGCTCTTATCTGCGGCACAGAACAGATCAGTTACAAAGAACTTGACGATTATTCCAGCCGTCTCGCCTTATATCTGGACGGAAAATGCAGGCACAGTAAAAATCCCATTGTAATTTACGGGCATAAAAATCCTTTTATGCCGGTCTGCTTTTTCGCCTGTGCCAAAGCCGGACTTCCTTTCTGTCCGGTGGATACCGCCATTTTGCCTGCACAGCTGCAAATGATCCTGGACAGCGTAAATCCATCTCTTGTGTTTGCTGCGGAGAAACTTCCTACATCATGCAAATGCCGCGCCTGCCTTTCCCTGGAAGAAATCCGGCTTGTGTTAAAAGAGACCCGGATTTCATCTGAAGATGTAAGGATTTTATCTGCTTCCCTGCGGCCTACACAATATGAGGATATTTTTTACATCTTATTTACAGTAGGAAAAAACGGTGTTCCAAGAGGAACAGAAATCACTGCCCAGTGTCTGCACCGGAGTCTTGAATGGTTCTGCAGGGAAAAAGATTTCTCTGCCGGAACTGAAACAATCGTGATAAATCAGGCGCCTTTTTCCTTTGCTTTATCTGTATTGGATTTCTACGCTGCCCTTGCCTGCGGGCAGACTTTATGGTGTCTGGACCGGCATACACAAAAAAATCCCTCCGCGCTGATAAGGTCTCTTCTGGATTCTCATGCCTCTGTTTTTGTGGCAACGCCTTCCTTTGCGGAGTTCTGTCTGGATCTGCCTGATTTCTGTGAGAAGACCCTTCCCGAACTGCATTATTTTTATTTCTGCGGAGAACTTCTGGAAAGCAAAACCGTACAAAAGCTTTACATCCGCTTTCCTGCTGCCTGTGTATACAATACTTACGGACATACGGAAACCACTGCGGCTGTCACTCAGATTCAGATAACTTCAGAAATCGCGGAAAAGTCCGGTCCGCTTCCTTCAGGAATGCCGAAACCCGATACTTTGATAGAAATCTGGGATAACAATGGAACCCCTGTGGAAGAAGGCGTAAAAGGTGAGATCGTGATCCTTGGGGATACTATAGGCCGGGGATATTTTAAAAATCCTTTTCTCACCAAGGAATCTTTCTTTACCTGTGTCAGGGAAGGAAAAGAATTCCGGGGATACCGCACCGGAGACATGGGATACCTGCAGCAGGGGATACTGTTCTTCTGCGGGCGGATGGACCTGAAGGTGAAAGTCCAAGGATATGAAATTGAACTGGAGGATATAGAAAGAAATCTTCTGCGCCTTCCTCAGATTTCCCGTGCGGCTGTGCTTCCCAATATCCGCAATCATAAGGTCAGAAACCTCTGCGCCTGGGTGGTCTGTCCGGAAAAACATATTTCTGACAAAACCTATACCTCTCAGCTGAAAGAAGATCTTTTAAGTTTCCTGCCCGAATACCTGATCCCCAAAAAATTTATTTTCGTCAAACAGCTCCCTGTAACCGGAAACGGACGGCTGGACAGGCAGGCACTGAAAAACATGGTATCCTGAGAACAGAAAAAGGGGCATATCAAATTGAAAGCCCCTTTTTCACAAAGATACAATTCAAATTATGCGGATGGGATCGGGTGCTTTATGCAGCATCCTGATCCTTATACATCCACTGCACAAAATCACTGACCGCTTCTTTAATCCCATTAATAGGTCCGTCAAAAATCCCGGATTTATAAAAATTGATAACAATCGCTCCAACGGGTACAGCAAGGATCATGCCCAGCACTCCGCTGATACGATAGCCCACATACATAAAAATCAGCGTCAGCAGGGGATTCATTCCGATAGAATCACCTACCATTTTCGGCTCTATAATCCTGCGTACAAGCTGTGTCACCAGGTACAGAATCACCAGTCCCACTGCATACTGGATATCTCCGGAAAAGAATTCAAACACTGCCCAGGGTATCAGGGCTGTTCCTGTTCCGAAAAACGGAAGCATATCCAGAAAAGCTATGAGGATCGCTGCGACAATGGCGAATTTTACCTGGAGAATCAGAAGCCCGATGAACAAAATCACTGCTATAATCCCCATAATCTTAAACTGAGCCTTAAAATATCCTCCGAATACCCCTTTCAGGCTGTCGGAAAACAGCCGCCATTTTTCCTGTATAATCTGCGGCGTATTGGCTCGTCCGAATTCCAAAATCTTGTCCCTGTCGGCAATAAAAAAATAGGCAGACAAAATAGAAAAAATAATGGAAATGAGAATACTGGGAAGACTTTTCGCAATATCTCCTGCCTGATTTACTGTAATCTGGCTGAGCTTGCCCACTGCATCTGCCGTAACTTCTCCGATGCTCTTTTCAAAATCATCCACACTCTCCTGTACACTTTCAGGTAATTCTTCCAAAAGCTTATCCAGATTCTTTCCCGCATCCTGAAAATCTTCTCTTATACTGCTGTAGATCTCCGGCGCCTGATCGATAAGGATTCCTACTTCCTCCGCTGTCTTGCTTCCTATGAGATAAAAAGCCCCTACTATAGCAGCGAGTACTGCTATGATCAAAAGCATGGAAGTATGCTTTCTTGCTACTTTCAGCTTTCTCTCCAGAATACGTACCAGCGGATTTGCGATCAGAGCAATAAACCATCCGATCACAAACGGCATAAAAAATTTCAGAAACTGAATGCCAAGCAGGATGCCGAGTATAATCGCTGTTATGCTGATAAAGAAAGAAACAATTCCTTTTACATATTTTTTCCACTTCATGAAACAAAAAGCTCCCTTTGTCTTTTTCTTCCATTCATTATATCATATTTTTTCTCATCCAGCTGACAATATACAAAGATTTTAGATTTCTTTCAGAAAATCAAAAGGTTTTTCATCATGAAGGAAATGCATCAGCATATAGGCACACATAATCGCCACATTTTCTTCCTTCAGAATCCTCTTCACTTCCTCCCTGTCTGCCAGGACTACTTCGATTTCCTCTGAGTCTTCCATAAACTCTCCGGAAACTTTACCCGATGCAGTGCCGAAAACTGTGGCACAGGACTCATCAGTCAGCCCTATCGTGGTAAACGCCGGCTTTTCATAGGCAGGATTCACAGGCAGCGGCAGGAAATCAAGCCCGGTCTCTTCCTTCATCTCCCGGATCCCCGCTGATCTGAAATCCTCGCCTTCCTCTACAAGCCCTGCAGGAAATTCATAAATATATCCATCAATACTGTATCGGTATTGACGCACCAGTACTACCCTATCCTGTTCCTCCCCGTACAGACTGTAAATAATGACCCCGTCAGGCGTGTTTTTTCTGGTCTTCAGTTTCAGCCCTTCCTGGTCTTTCGCTCTGGAAGCCACATAATAGGTGCCCCTCTGTCCTGTTTTGCTTTCTCTGTCAAGTTCATAGAGATTTACAAAAGGATTCTTTGTTACTTGATTAATACCGGTGATTTTTGCCATAATCTGTTATTCTCCTTTTAACAACACACGCAGTCTTTTATACAAAAACAGCGTGATCAGGGAAATCACAATTCCCTTCATCAAATTAAATGGTACCATACACAGTATAATAAATGTCACCATATTGTCAACTGCCGGATTGATGGCAGTTCCCATAGCAATAAACTGTTCCATGGGGATTCCCATCAGTGTACTGTACAGAGGGAACATGACAAATGCATTGCTCAGGCATCCCATTGCTGCCATGAATACCGTACCCACGGACATACCGATCAAAGCATTTTTCTTGGATTTATTCTTTTTGTAGATCAAGCCCGCCGGAACTACAAATGCGCAGCCTATAACAAAGTTGGATAATTCTCCGATGCCTGCCGTAGTGGTTCCATTCAGGACCAGGTTCAGCAGATTCTTGACCAGCTCTATCAATACTCCCGCCACAGGTCCCATGGCAAAGGTTCCGATCAATACCGGAAGCTCTGAAAAGTCCATCTTTACAAAGGGCGGCACCAGAAAAGGTACCGGAAACTCCAGGAGCATTAAAACCGCTGCCACAGCTCCCAGCATACCAATCTGCACGGTAGTTCTCAGTTTCGACCTGTTTTGTGTTTTTGTGATCCTTTTCGCTGCTGCTTCATTACTCATTTTTCCTATCTCCTTTTCATGTTTTTTCATAAAAGGAAATTCTTCCTCTGCATTTCAAATGCAACAAGGGTGCTCCTGTCTCGGGGCACCCTTGTGAAAGTCATAATGAAATATTGTCCGTCTTCATCTCATCATTTCTTCTCTCATCCAGACTATACTGTCGGTATCGGAATTTCACCGATTCAGCCGTATACACGGGTCGCGGACTGTCACCGCCGGTAGGGAATTGCACCCTGCCCCGAAGAATTTCTTTTTATTACATATCATATTATATGCCTTTAGAATCTTTATTTCAATAGTTTTTTGAAATGAGATACGGCTTTAGAATCTTTCGTCTGCCTTTGATCCCATCTTTGTACGAAATAAAGCTGTCTTATGAAGTTGACAGGGACAAAAAGCTGCCGGACATGTTTTATCCACACATATCCGGCAGCAGTCCTGCTCTTATCCACTTTTTTATGACAATTCCAGTTTTCCTGTGTATAACTGATAATAAGTTCCCTTCATTGCCAGAAGTTCCTTATGATTTCCTCGCTCAATGATCCGTCCGTGTTCCAGAACCATGATCGCGTCGCTGTTCCGGATTGTTGACAGCCTGTGAGCGATAACAAATACCGTACGTCCCTTCATCAAGTTATCCATACCGCTCTGTACAATCTGCTCTGTACGGGTATCGATACTGGAAGTCGCCTCATCCAGAATCAATACCGGCGGATTGGCAATGGCAGCTCGCGCAATAGCGAGAAGCTGTCTCTGACCCTGGGAAAGTTCCTCTCCGTCGCTGGTCAGCATGGTATCATATCCCTTAGGCAGCATCTTGATAAACTGGTCTGCGTGTGCAAGCTTCGCAGCCGCATAAACTTCTTCGTCTGTGGCATCCAGCTTGCCGTACCGGATATTTTCCATAATTGTTCCGGTAAACAGATGCGTATCCTGAAGAACGATTCCAAGAGAACGGCGCAGGTCTGCTTTCTTGATCTTGTTGATATTGATTCCATCGTACCGGATCTTTCCATCCTGCACATCATAGAAACGGTTGATCAGATTGGTAATGGTAGTCTTTCCTGCTCCTGTGGACCCTACAAAGGCCAGCTTCTGTCCCGGCTTTGCGTAAAGAGTCAGATCATGGAGCACCATATGGTCCGGATTATAACCAAAGGTCATGTCAAAGAACCGCACATCACCTTTCAGTTCTGTATAAGTAACAGTTCCGTCTGCCTGATGGGGATGTTTCCAAGCCCACAGTCCGGTTCTCTCCTGGCATTCTGTAAGAGAACCGTCCGGATTTCTCTTTGCATTTACCAATGTTACATAGCCTTCGTCCACTTCCGGCTCTTCATCCATCATATTGAAGATACGCTCCGCACCTGCAAGCGCCATAACAATGGAGTTAAACTGCTGTGCAATCTGCATGAAAGGCTGAGTAAAGCTCTTGGTAAACTGCAGGTAAGATGCCATAACACCCAGTGTGATACCTCCGATTCCGGCTACGGACAGAAGTCCTCCCAAAACTGCGGTAAGCACGAACTGCAGGTTTCCGATGTTTCCGATGATAGGTCCCATCATACTTGCGAAGGTATGTGCAGTAGAAGCACTCTCATACAGTTTTTCATTCAGTTTGTCAAACTCTTCCTCTGTTCTTCTCTCATGATTGAAGATCTTGATAACTCTCTGTCCGTTCATGTGCTCTTCTACAAATCCTGTGATATTTGCCAGATCCACCTGCTGACGGATAAAGAATTTTCCGCTGTTTCCTCCCACTTTTCCTGATACAAAGATCATCAGCAGGATGATCAGGACAGCCAGGATTGTAAGGATGGGGCTGAGTACCAGCATAGAAATAAAGGTAACAACCACGGTAAACAATGACATCAGTACCTGAGGGATAGACTGGTTGATCATCTGCCTTAACGTATCCGTATCATTGGTATAAAGGCTCATGATAGAACCATTCGTATTCTGGTCAAAGTAGCGGATGGGAAGTGTCTGCATATGTTCAAACATCTCATCCCTTACTTTTTTCAGCACGCCCTGGCCGATCACGACCATCATGCGGCTGTAAATAAAGGTTGCGATAACACCCAGAAGGAAGATAGTCCCCAGAACCGTCAGCGCCGTATAGAGTTCTGCAAAGTTGGGGTCTTTCTGTCCGATCAGGGGAATGATATAGTCGTCCAGCAAAAAGCGCAGGGACAGAGATACGGAAATACTTGCCACAGAACTCATAAGAATGCAGATGATTACAATAATAAACTGTATCTTATAGCTTGCTGTTACGTATTTCAGCAGTCTTTTTCCTGTCTGTAAGGTGCTTTTTGTGACTCTTGAATTTCCTTTACTCATTTTCAGCACCTCCTCTTACCTGGGATTCATAAATTTCTCTATAAATCGCGTTGGTCTTCAACAATTCTTCTGAAGTTCCTATTCCGTTGATCTCACCGTTTTCCATTACAATGATCATATCCGCATCTTCCACAGAGGAGATTCTCTGGGCAATGATGATCTTTGTTGTATCCGGTATCTCTTCACGGAACGCCTGGCGGATCAGGGCATCTGTTCTGGTATCCACCGCACTGGTAGAATCATCCAGGATCAGGACCTTTGGTTTTTTCAGAAGCGCCCTTGCAATACAAAGTCTCTGCTTCTGACCGCCGGATACATTGTTTCCGCCTTCCACGATCATAGTATCATACTTCTGAGGGAACTCCTGGATAAAGCTGTCTGCCTGGGCAAGGCGGCAGACTCTCTGCACTTCTTCGTCACTGGCATTTTCATCACCCCAGCGGATATTTTCATAGATGCTTCCCGTGAAAAGGACATTCTTCTGAAGTACCATGGAAACCTGGTCTCTCAGCGCCTCCAGATTGTAGTTTCTTACATCTGTGCCGCCCACCTTCACAACACCTTTTGTAACATCATACAGACGCGGGATCAGCTGTACCAGCGTACTTTTTGCACTTCCTGTACCGCCGATGATACCTACCATCTGGCCGGATTTAATATGCAGACTCACATCTTTCAGCGAAAGATTTCCTCCCTCTCCCGCATAACTGAAATCTACATGCTCAAAGTCAATGTCCCCGTTCTTCACGTCTTTTACTGCTTCTGCCTTGTCTTCCATCTCCGGAACCTCATCCAAAACTTCCTGGATACGGTCTGTGGAAGCCTCTGCGATCATGATCAGAACGAATACGAAAGAAACCATCATAAGAGAACTCAGAATCTGAATTGCGTAAACAATAACACTGGTCAGTTCTCCTGTCTCCATGGTCTGGAATACAATACTCTTTCCGCCGATGAGAACCATGCAGAGCACAACAGTATAGATAGTAAACTGCATGACCGGATTGTTCCATGAAACAATTTTTTCTGCCTTAGTGAACAGATCATAAACGATCTTTGAGATCTTGTGGAATTTTTCGTTTTCATGTTCTTCTCTTACATAAGCCTTTACTACTCTCGCTGCATTTACATTTTCCTGCACAGTATTATTCAGCACATCATATTCATCAAATACTTTGATAAAGTGAGGATGTGCCTTTTTGGCGATGAAGATCAGCACACCGCCCAGGATAGGCACAGTGATCAGCAGCATAAGTGCGATATCCGCATTGATAGTCAATGTCATGATCAGTGAAAGCACGATCATAATAGGTGCTCTCACCAACAGGCGGATCGTCATCATGTATGCCATCTGGATGTTGGTAATATCCGTTGTCAGCCTTGTAACCAGGCTGGATGTGGAAAAATGGTCAATATTTCCAAACGAAAACTTCTGGATTTTATAAAAAATATCATGTCTCAGGTTTTTCGCAAAACCTGCTGCCGCTACCGCCCCGGTTCTTCCCGCAAGGGCACCGAACAGGAGGGCAAGCATTGCCATGACTACCAGGATAAGTCCTGTCTTCACGATATATCCCAGGTCGCCCTGTGCGATCCCCACATCGATGATCTTCGCCATCTGCAGAGGAATCAGGACTTCCAGTAATACTTCCAGGATTACAAGAATCGGAGTCTGAATGGACTGTTTCTTGTATTCCCGAACTGAACGCAGTAACTTTCTGTTCATAATTCTCTCCCTTTCCTTTTATTTTTTCTCTGTCTTTTCTGCATTTGTTTTTTCGTGTTCATTTTCACAGGAAAGATTTTCCGCCATTTTTTTCAGAACTTTCATGCAGATTTGAAAATCCTCTTCCTCTATACCGCGCCGCAGGCATGCCTCCACCGCACGGATATTTTCCCCTACCGCGCGCTGTACCGCCACCGCTTTTTCTGTAGGCACGATTTTCTTCATGCGGGCGTCTTTTGTGGAACACTGTCTGTAAAGAAAGCCTTTCTTTTCCATAAGCTGAAGCATTTCCGTTGCTGTGGACTTGCGGATGTTAAACACCCTCTCAAGGTCTTTCTGATAGATCTCTGTGTCTTGAGATCTTTCCAGAAGATAATGAATTGTCCGGTGCTGCATCTCAGTAAGACCGCAGCTGTCCTTCTGAGAAGAACAAAGGATTCTCCTCTTCAGCTGGTGGGATACATTATTGATAAGGACACCTGCATCTTCCGGTTCTTCCCTATCCTGCTGTATCCGCTCCTCTTCCTTCATCTCATCACCTCACCTCACAAACTCACTTCGTGAGCTTAATTAGTTCGCCTCCTAACATTGCATAGCATATTATATAGACAATGTATTGACGTGTCAACTATAAACTTTGTGAAATAATTGTGAACAATAAGCAAAATTTTTCTTTATGCCAGCCCGATTCCCCAGACCGCCTTCACCACATTTTTCGCGATCCACTGCACTAGAATGATCACTGCAGCAGCATACAGATATCTGTCTGTATACTTCATGCCGATTTTCAGCCTTCCCCTGGATATTCTTTCCACTGTATGAGAAAGCATAAACCAAAAATAAATCCCGGCTCCGAACACCACTACCGGATGAGCCAGAAAAGATCTCACTATATGACCCTTCAGCAGTTCCATGCATGCTCTTGTTCCCCCGCATCCGGGGCAGTAATATCCGGTAAACCGGTGCACCACACAAGGCGGAAGATTCAGTTTCAATGGAAAAATATGCCCTGCCAGTTCCAGAACAGCAATAGCTCCGAGAAAACACCAACCTGCCATATACAGGTTTTTTTCCAGAATTTCGTCCCGCTTTCTTTTCATATTCTCTCTTGTAACCTCTGTATCTTATTGATATAATGTAGGAATAAATCCCATGTGCGCAAAAAGGCCGCGCCGCGGATATCCTTTTTTACCGTGGGTCAATTATATCACAGTGTTTACAGATTCACAAAAGATTGGAGATATTCTATGAAACGTTCATCAGCAGATTTAAAATCGCTTGCCAGAGAGTCCCTGAGCGGAAGATTCGGACTTCCAGTGGCAGCCTATCTTCTCACCATTGTATTTACCATTATTCCGACTATGATCATCACCAGCTTTCTGGATCCTTACAACACAGTCAGTATGATCACCAGCCAGATTCTGGTCTATATCGTATCTCTGCTGGTCTCTCTGTGTTCCGCCGGATTCAGCTATATGCTTCTTAATATGAACCGGAAAAGACCCTTTAACCTTAAAAATTTATTCTACGCTTTTTCCAGCCATCCGGACCGTTTTCTGGTGGTACATCTGATTCTGCTTCTGGTAAGCTTTCTGTTTGCACTGCCCCTGGAGATTCTGTCTTATACAGATGATCCCTTTGCTTCCCTCCTGCTGAGTCTTGGAGCAAGCCTTGTTTCCTCCTCAGTGTCCATTATCACAGGACTGTTTTTCGGACTTGCTGATTTTCTCATGCTGGACAACCCTGAAATGGGCGCCATGGAGGCTATGAGAGAAAGTGTCCGTCTGATGAAAGGCAATAAAGGCAGACTGTTTTACATTCACTTAAGTTTTATTCCTCTGTTCTTGGCAGGAGCACTCTCCTGCTACCTTGGATATCTGTGGATTGTGCCTTATGTAAACTGCACATTAACTTATTTTTATATGGACATTACCGGAGAGATTGACAATCCTCTCCCTCCGGAAGAGGAACCGCCTCATCTGGATGCCAGCAGTTACTATTAAAGATTTATCTGATTTATACTGCAGTGGGCAAAGACTTAAAAAGCACTGTGTCATCGGGAAATTTTCCCAGACACAGTGCTTTTTCATCATAATCGCGACTTTACAAACTCTCCTTTTATAGCAAACCCATGATTCATGGGACCACTTCCATGTCCCAGATCCAGCATAGCTCCCAGGGCCCCCGAAATATAAGCCTTTCCTCTTTCCACCGATTCCTCCATGGAAAATCCTTTTGCCAGATTAGAGGCAATGGCACTGGACAGCGTACAGCCTGTTCCGTGTGTATTTGGATTTTCAATCCTTTCTCCCGAGAACCATATACATTTCCCATCTTTATACAGCAGATCGTTGGCATCATGAATCTGGTGTCCGCCTTTCAGAAGAACGCTGCATCCATAGGCACTGCTGATTTTTCCCGCCGCCTGTTCCATGTCCTCTGGAGTCTCAATTTTCCTTCCTGCAAGTACCTCCCCTTCCGGAATATTCGGAGTGATCAAATCCGCCATAGGAAGCATTTTCTCCTTTAACACAGCTACTGCATCCTCACTCAGCAGTCTGGAACCGCTGGTAGATACCATGACAGGATCCACTACAATATTGTCCGCATGATATTCTTTCAGTTTTTCTGCCGCCGCCTCAATGATTCCTGCACCGGAAAGCATTCCTATTTTTACCGCATCCGGACGGATATCTGTAAAAATACAGTCCAGCTGCTGTTTTAAAAACTCCGGCGTCACCTCCATGATCCCCGCAACACCCAGGGTATTCTGTGCCGTCAGAGCAGTAATGGCACTCATAGCATAGACCCCGTTTGCAGTCATCGTCTTAATATCTGCCTGAATCCCGGCGCCCCCGCTTGAATCACTTCCCGCAATTGTAAGTACTGTCTTCATCCTGATTTCCTCCATTCTGTCCTCAATCTTAGCCTGAAACTTCAGTAGATTTCCTCAGCATCCCGCGGCAGTGTTTTCACATGTTCCAGAAAACGCCTGCTGTTGTCTGCTTCTGCCATATTGTAATGAAATCCCAGCTTTTCACTAACTTCCAGTGCTGTTCTCTGAAAAAGACCGCACATAGAAAATACCGCTTTCCAGACAGCACTTTCCTCCGCTGCAGAGTATGTAGCAAGAAACATCTGATACTCTTCCTCTGAAAGAAACTTCCCCATATATTTTCCCGCCTTCCCCGGGCTTACACAAAACTCCTGCTCCATCCCGATTTTCCATTCCAGCAGCCGTTTCAGCATGGGTCTGATGTTGAAATCTATCATGTCCATCACGTAAGGAAGCTCCTTTCTCCAAAGCCCCTTCCCCACATTGTTCAGACACCACCAGAACTCATTGCAGGTGCACAAGAATTCTTCTTCCAGGGGTTTTTTCACCCAATAGATTGCATCGCTGCTTTCTGCCTCTTTTGGCATGATTCCGTCTTTATCTATAAGCGTCCGGTACAGTTCTAAATGTGACAGTGCATACTCCTTTGTACAGACATGGAGATCCAGCCTGTTCCCATCCGAAAACTGTATCAGCCATCCATAACTCTGCTCTGCGTCTCCCTCAAAATAGATTCCCTCCTCAGGATACTGCATATACATACGCTCCCCAAAGCGGTTGATCCATTCTCTGTCTTCCCGGAACGGCGCTGTATCGGAAACAATATACACCACATCATAGTCCTGAAAAATATCTCTGGGCACCTTTGGATTCGTCCGTGATCCTTCCAGGTAAGCTGCCCGGATGTTTTCATCCTTTTCGGCAGTTCCTTTTATCATATCCAGCATTTCCTGTTCACTGCGCATTTCAAAACCTCCCTATACTTTCCTTGCTCCATCCCATATCCAAAGGCTATGGGCACAGTCTGTCGTCTTGTGTAAAAACAGCAGGCACACCTCCCGGCATGTCTGCTGTTCGTGATTCAGATATTACCCCTCACAGAAAAGATATTTCATTAATTCATGTCCTTCTGTCACCCGGTTTCCGCTTTTCTCAGCTTCCGCCTCATTATATTTCCAGCCATGCTTCTCATTCTTTCTGCTGTCATACAGAAGATAGGGAACCGGATCTGCAGTGTGGGTTTTCACACAGATAGGGGTAGGGTGATCCGGCAGGATGAGCATACGGTAATCTTCCCCGGAATCATCCATGCCTTCCTTCACCATGCGGATAACTCTCTGATCCAGATACTCAATTGCCTGTATCTTCTTTTCCGTGCTTCCCTGGTGCCCCATCTCATCCGGCGCCTCTACATGAATATATGCAAAATCATATCCATCCTTCAAAAGTACCTGAAGGGCCGCTTTCGCCTTCCCCTCATAATTCGTATGAAGCCCTCCGTTTGCTCCTTCTACGGAGATATTTTTCATATTGGTTCCCACAGCGATTCCCTTCAGCAGATCCACTGCAGAGATCATGGCTCCCTTTTTCCCGAATTTTTTCTCAAAAGGAGAAAGTGAAGGCTTTGTCCCTGCTCCCCAGAACCAAAGACTATTGGCAGGATTTAATCCCTGTTCCCGTCTTTTTACGTTCACAGGATGGTTCTGCAGAATTTCATAACTCTTTTTCTGCATCTTTAGAAACAGCGGGTCCTGAGGAAGATACTCTCTGATCTTCTTCCCTCTGATATCATGGGGCGGCGTCAGAGGCATCACCATTCCCTTCTTCCAGATCAGGCAGTGGCGGTAACTCGTTCCCACATAAAACTGGAACACTTCATTCTCCAGAACCTCTCTGACTGCTTCCAGAAGCTGTGCAGCCTCTTCTGTAGAAATTTCATCAGAACTGTGGTCCAGGATCCTTTTTTCTTCATATTCTCCTTCTTCTTCTGAAAGAGTTACCAGGTTAACACGCACTGCCACATCTCCGTCTTCCATGTCCACACCGATATTCAGCGCTTCCAGAGGAGAACGTCCGGAATAATAGATCTTCGGATCATATCCCAGCACAGACAGATTCGCTGTATCGCTTCCCGGGCTCATTCCCTCCGGGACTGTCTTTACCATACCGATCTCACCGGCTTTCGCCAATGCATCCATCTGAGGTGTTTCGGCATACTCCAGAGGTGTTTTACCTCCCAGTTCCTCCAATGGCTCATCCGCCATTCCGTCTCCTAAAACCACAATGTATTTCATATTTCTGCTCCTATGCTCTGACACGGATCCTGCTGATCATGCCTGGAAGTTTTTCTGCCTTTTCCTCAAATTCTCCCTCACTCATCAGTTCCGTCACAAAACCAAATTCTCCTGTTACGCCTGCTTCCACAAGTCTGACATCACCGAACACAGCCTTTGCCTGCTCAAGCTTCTCGGAAGCGCTCCCTTTCACACGGACAAAAAATCTGTGTGTGATCTCTTTCCGGTCCAGCAGCTCCAGCTCTTTGCTGCTCCAGGCCGGCATGATGTTTTCATGCAGATGCTTTGCACAGTCCACGACATCTCCCACCACAGCGCTTGCTGTAGGCAGCTTGCCCGCACCGCTTCCATAAAACATAGCGTCTCCCAGCATATTGCCGTGTACAAAAATGGCATTAAAGACTCCGCTCACACTGTACAGCGGATTATCTCTTCCCACCAGTACCGGACACACCATAGCAGAGAATTTATCGCCTTCTCTTTTACTGGTTGCCAGCAGTTTCACAGATTTATCCATAGCTGCCGCATATTTCATATCTTCCACAGTAATCTTTGTAATGCCCTCTGTATAAATATTTTCATAATTCACATGAGCCCCGTAAGCAAGGGAAGACAGGATGGCAATTTTCCTGCAGGCATCGCAGCCTTCCACATCCGCCTCCGGATTCCGCTCCGCATACCCTTTCTCCTGGGCTTCTTTTAAAACCTCCTGGAAATCCGCATATTTCTCTGCCATTTCTGTAAGGATGTAATTAGTAGTCCCGTTCAAAATACCGGAAATCTCATCAATCTCGTCTGCAGTAAGAGAAGACGTCAGCGGACGGATGATAGGGATACCTCCCCCGCAGCTGGCTTCAAACATATAGTTGACGTTTTTCTCCTTGGCAAGTTCAAGAAGTTCCAGCCCATGCCTTGCTACCAGCTCTTTATTAGAAGTACAAACACATTTTCCCGCTTCCAGAGCTCTTTTGGTAAAGGTATATGCCGGCTCCACGCCTCCCATTACTTCCACCACGACCTGAATCTCAGGATCGTTTACAATGGTCTCATAATCATGTACCAGTACTTTTTCCACAGGCTGTCCCGGAAAATCCTTGAGATCCAGCACATATTTGATCCTGATCTCTTCTCCTGCCTTTTTCGCTATGCTTTCACGATTGGTCTCCAGAACCTCCACAACACCAGAGCCAACTGTTCCATATCCTAATACCGCTGCCTGAACCATGTTATTCTCTCCTTTTGTTTTGCCTATTCTCTGCCTAATATTTTTAAATAATGGACACCTTCTATATGTTCAATATTGTCCACCATTGCTGCTGCGTCTCCCTCTGCGGGAAGAATCGCCACACTTAATGTGAGGCTGGCGATTCCGTTCATGGGGATACTCTGATGTATGGTAAGAATATTTCCGTGAAATCTGGCAATCGTCTGCAATACTTCCGAAAGAAGACCAGGCTCATCGTCCATCTGAATAATAAAGGTAATATTCTGTCCCTTGGCTTTTTCTTTAAAGGGAAAAATATCATCTTTATATTTATAGAAAGAACTTCTGCTGATTCCTACAGAATCGACTGCTTCCTGTACAGTGACACTTTTCTGAGTCTCCAGCAGTTTTTTTGCCTCCACAACTTTCAAAAGAACATCAGGCACTGCTTTTTCTGTTACTACAAAATATCTCTTGTTATCTGACATGTTCTTCCCCTTTTTTGTTTTTTCCGTAAACACATTTGTACGCATATAGAAGATACTATCACAATTTCTTCTGTTAATCAACTGTTTTTGTCTTTCCCAGGGCAATCCATTTTAAATAAGCATTCATAAACAGGTCGATATTTCCGTTCATCACTGCATCTACATTTCCTGTTTCTGCATTGGTCCGGTGATCTTTTACCATAGTGTACGGCTGCATTACATAAGAACGGATCTGATTTCCCCAGCCGATCTCCGTCAGCTCTCCCTGGATTCCCTGAAGTTTTTTCTCATTTTCCTGCTGTTTTAAAAGATAAAGTTTTGCCTTTAACATCTGCATTGCTTTATCTTTATTCTGAAATTGGGAACGCTCATTCTGACACTGGACCACGATCCCGGTAGGAATATGAGTGATACGTACAGCAGAAGAAGTCTTATTGATATGCTGTCCGCCGGCGCCGCTGGAACGGTAGGTATCGATCTTTAAATCATCCGGATTGATCTCCACATCAAGATCCTCCTCGATATCCGGCATCACATCACAAGATACAAAAGATGTCTGTCTCTTTCCCGCCGCATTAAAGGGAGAAATACGCACAAGACGGTGAACGCCCTTCTCTGATTTTAAATATCCGTAAGCATTCTCTCCGTTTACCTGGAAGGTTACAGACTTGATGCCGGCTTCCTCTCCGTCCAGATAATCCAGCACTTCTGTGGAAAATCCGCTGCGCTCCGCCCATCTTAAATACATACGGTACAGCATGCTCGCCCAGTCACAGGACTCTGTTCCGCCGGCGCCGGCATGAAGAGTCACAATGGCTCCGCACTTGTCATACTCTCCGGAAAGCAGTGTTTTGATCCTGATATGTTCAAAATCTTCCGTAAATTCATTCAGCATCTCCTGAATATCCGGGATCACTGCAGGATCATTTTCCTCATATCCCATCTCTATCATCAGTTCGATCTCTTCTTTTTGATTCAGGAGTTTATCATAAATCTCCATATCCCCTTTCAGGGCGCTTAATTCTTTCATCATCTTCTGGGAACGCTCTGCATTGTCCCAGAATCCCGGAGCCTCCATCTCTCTCTCCAGCTCCTCGATCCTCTTTTCCTTATTTTCCAGATCAAGGGAATCCCTTACTTCTTTTAAGGGTTCTGTATAGCTGTTCAGCGTTGTTTTAAAATTATCTAATTCGACCAAAATATTTCCTCCTATTCTTCCTCATCAATCTCCACAGTCACCATGTAAATACTTACCTGCTGCTCCACTTTGCACACAGTTCCTGTAAGCTTCTTTACCGGTTTCTTTAAATTACTGGACATTGCCACAGCAGGTTTTATGGTGTAATAATACATCAGCCCTGACATGGTAAGTGCCTGGTCTTCTTTTAATTCCACCCTGTCTCCCGGCTTTACAAGCCCTTCGCGTTCCATGGTGAAATCTACCATCTGTCCCATATGCTTGCGCCTCCTGTCACAGTTCATTCATGTTTCCTGAAATATATCCAAAAGAACTGCTGCAGCTACAGTTTCCCATATCTACAGCAGTTCTGTCTGCCAGTTCTATTGCCTTTTGGCCGCAGAATTTTTTATATCTTCTTTCTTCCGCAGCACTGTTTGTATTTCTTTCCGCTTCCGCAGGGACACGGATCATTAGGGTAAACCTTTTTCTCAGCCCTCTGCACAGGTTTCTTCGGGCCGGAATCATCCTTGTTGGTTCCGGTCACCTGGGCAACCTGCTCTCTCTCCACCTTCTGCTCCAGACGTACATGGTACAGAAGACGGATAGTGGTCTCCTGAATAGCAGAAGTCATGGCATCAAACATTTCATATGCCTGCATCTTATATTCAACTTTGGGATCTCTCTGTCCATACGCCTGCAGTCCGATTCCCTGCCGCAGCTGATCCATATCGTCAATGTGATCCATCCACTTCTGATCAATAACTTTTAAGAGAATGACACGTTCCAGCTCACGAAGCTGTTCAGGTTCCGGAAATTCCGCTTCTTTTTCCTCATAGAGTTTGACAGCTTCTTCCTTTAAGACCTGTTTTACCTGGTTTTTCTTCATGCTCTTTACTTTGTCATGAGTAACCGGCTGCAGCGGAATGATGGGAAGAAGTACGGAATTTAATTCTGTCATATCCCATTCTTCCTGGTCTACATCATCAGACAGCACCATATCTACAGCATGTTCCACTGTATCCGTGATCATCTTGTAGATAGAATCACGCATGTTTTCTCCATCCAGAACACGGCGCCTCTCTTTGTAAATGATCTCTCTCTGCTCATTGTTTACCTGATCGTAATCCAGCAGATTCTTACGAATGCCGTAATTATTTCCTTCAATCTTCTTCTGCGCTTTTTCAATAGCGCTGGAAAGCATCTTGTGCTCGATCTGCTCATTCTCAGCCACACCCAGGGACGTGAATACCTTCATCAGTTTTTCAGAACCGAAAAGCCGCATCAGGTCATCTTCCAGAGAAATATAAAATCTGGATTCACCCGGATCTCCCTGACGTCCGGAACGGCCTCTTAACTGATTGTCAATACGTCTGGACTCATGGCGCTCTGTACCGATGATCTTCAGACCTCCGGCTGCTTTTGACACCTCATCCAGCTTGATATCTGTACCACGGCCCGCCATGTTGGTGGCAATAGTAACATTTCCTGCTTCACCTGCATGAGCAACGATTTCTGCTTCTTTTTCATGGAACTTAGCATTCAGTACCTGATGCTGGATACCTTCCCTGTTCAGCATACGGCTCAAAAGTTCAGAAGTCTCAATGGTAATTGTACCTACCAGTACCGGCTGCTGTTTTTCATGAGCCTCTTTGACTGCTGCCACAACTGCGCGGAATTTCTCTTTTTTTGTCATATATACTGCATCATCCAGATCCACGCGGGCAATTGGTTTATTTGTAGGGATCTCAATAACATCCATGCCGTAGATATCCCTGAATTCCTTTTCTTCTGTCAGCGCAGTACCTGTCATACCCGCTTTTTTCTTATATTTATTGAAAAAGTTCTGGAAAGTAATGGTAGCAAGTGTTTTGCTCTCTCTTCTTACCTTTACATGCTCTTTTGCTTCAATTGCCTGGTGGAGACCGTCAGAATAACGGCGTCCCGGCATAATACGTCCCGTAAACTCATCTACAATAAGGACTTCATCGTCTTTTACCACATAATCCTGATCTCTGAACATGAGATTATGGGCACGCAGCGCCAGGATAATGTTGTGCTGGATTTCCAGATTTTCCGGATCTGCCAGGTTCTCTATATTAAAAAACTTTTCTACTTTGTGAACGCCCTGCTCTGTCAGGTTTACGATCTTGTCCTTTTCATTGACAATAAAATCTCCTGTCTCTGTGATCTCTTCGCCCATGATGGCAGTCATCTTAGTAACTTCTCCGCTTGCCTCCCCGCGTTCCAGCTGTCTTGCCAGAATATCACAGACTTCATACAGTTTTGTGGATTTTCCGCTCTGTCCGGAAATGATCAGGGGTGTCCGCGCCTCATCGATCAGCACAGAGTCCACCTCATCGATGATGGCATAATGAAGATCACGCTGTACCAGCTGTTCTTTATAGATCACCATGTTGTCACGAAGATAATCGAATCCCAGTTCATTGTTTGTCACATAGGTAATGTCACAGGCATACTGGGCACGTCTCTCATCATTTTTCATAGAGTTTAAGACAACGCCTACTGTCAGACCTAAAAATTCATGAACTTTTCCCATCCAGTCTGCGTCACGATGTGCCAGATAATCATTGACTGTCACGATGTGGACACCTTTTCCCTCCAGGGCATTTAAGTAAGCAGGAAGGGTGGATACCAGTGTCTTTCCTTCACCGGTCTTCATCTCTGCGATACGTCCCTGATGAAGGATGATACCCCCGATCAGCTGCACTCTGTAGTGTTCCATTCCCAGCACACGCTTTGCAGCCTCCCTGACTGTGGCAAATGCTTCCGGAAGGATGTCATCCAGTGTCTCACCTTCTTTTAAGCGGTTCTTAAATTCTCTGGTCTTTCCCTGCAGCTCTTCATCAGATAATGCCTGCATATCCGGGCGGAGGGACTCTATCTTATCTACAATAGATGTAATACGTTTTAACTCTCTTTCACTGTGAGTTCCAAACATTTTCTCAAATACATTCATGCATCTTGCTCCTAAATCAATCCATTTTTAAAACTATCAATCCTTATTGTATCACTTTCCTTTCCTGAAAACAACAAAAAACTAAACGGAAAAATACCCCGGCAGCCTGGCTCTTCTCTCAGCCCGCTGTCAGGGTATTGCCGGTTCCCGCCGCCTGAAGCGGCAGGAACCATCGGCCCTTTTGTTATCTGCGTTCTGTTTTTCTCTTTACGAATACCGCTGCTGCGGTGACTCCTGACAGGATAAAGAGCAGCGCCAGGAGCTCCGCCTGGGTCTCATCCCCTGTTCTTGGGGTCCTTCCTGCCGTAAGATTTAAAGTTCTTTCGTAATACGTTCCTGAAATTTTCCACTCAGAGCCATCATAAATCTGTTTTTCAAATCGAACCTTGATCGTATGTCTGCCCGGATATTTTAATACAGCAGAAGCTTTATAGGGCGCCTTTTCCCAGTTTTTCATCTCACCTCTGTATTCCCAGCCTGACGGGATATATCTCACATCGCCGCTGATGGGACCTTCATTGTCCATACCCGCTCCCCATGCCTCAAAGTTTACAGTTGCCCCGGTATTGTAGTAACCATCTTTCTGGATACCGCTGATGCTGTTCTCTGAAGGATCAGGAATCCAGGGCATTCTCAAAGTTTCTGCCCACAAAGCTTCACTGATCTTTCCCGGCATGGCGTCTTCTGTCTCTTTTACCCTGCTGATGATCTCATAGCCGGTCTCTGGCTGAAGATTTTCAAAAACGCCTTCCTCCTGCCAGGTATTTCCTCCGTCCATAGAATATTCAACATTTTCTTTCTTCCTGATCTTAAGTACTGTCTGGCTCCTGCTTTCCAGTTCAGGTTTTGAGGGAGCCTCCGGTGGTGCTGCCTTAGTGGCGGCGCTTAAAGGATCGCTTGCAATCCCCGCCTGATTTTCCTCTGTTTCCTTTACCCTTGTAATGATCTGATAATCTGTGCCCGGAGCAAGCCCTTCAAAGCTTCCCCCATCCTGCCAGACGGTTCCTCCGTCCATGGAGTATTCCTGACCTGTCTCTGCCTTAACTTCTATCTTTGTATCACTTCTGCTCACCAGTTGAGGAGCGGCTGCCTTTTCCGGTATCGGAAGCGGTGTTTTTTCAGTGGTCACCGTCAGAGACTGACTTGCCGGACTGCTTACACTTTCTTCCGTTTCTTTTGCTCTTGTAATGATGTTATACTCTGTTTCCGGTGTAAGTTTCTCAAAAGTACCGCTGTCCTGCCAGGTAAGTCCCTGGTCCATGGAATATTCCTGGCCTTCTACTGATTCTACTATGATTTTGCTATCTGTTTTCTCCAGAAGTACAGGAATGTCCGGCGCTTCAGGAACAGACTTTTTCGTCCTCACAGAAACAGATTCGCCACGGATAACACTGTCTGTGCTTCTTCCTTTTCTCTGACCAGCCATGATCTTATAAGCCGTATCGGGTTCCAGATCTTTAAAATATCCGTGTGCCTGCCAGTTCTTTCCCCCGTCTATGGAATACACATAGCCGTCAAGACTCCTAACCGTAATTTCTGTATCTGTCCGCAGGGATATCTCCGGTGCCGGGGGCAGTTCCTGATCCTGCTGTTCCTCCTGCTGCAAAGTATCCTCTCCGTTTTCTTTATCCTGCGGCTCATCTGCAGACTGCTCCGAATCTTTAGGTTTGTCCGTATCAGATTCTTTTTCGGTATCACTTTCGATATCTTTCACTGCATCTGTATCAGAGTCTTTTTCTGCAGTATTTTCCGTATCTTTGACTGTATCTGTTTCGGTATCTTTTTCTGCGTTATTTTCTGTTTCT
>CALWHD010000167.1 GCA_944380235.1 uncultured Blautia sp. | reverse complement strand
TTGATTTCTGACAAAAACGGTGTTATTGTATCCATGATCACCCGTAAAGGGACTCCTCTGAAAAAAGAGGGGGATGCCTGTACAAAGGGGGAAGTACTGGTCAGCGGAAGGCTGGATATCAAAAATGACAGTCAGGAAGTTGTGAAATATGAATATACCCAGGCTGATGCAGATATTTATGTACAACATGACCTGCAGTACTACCATGAATTCTCCATGGAGTATAAAAAGCCTGTATATACAGGTCAGAAAAAGAAAGGCTATCTCCTGCGAGCAGGAGATTACTATCTCAGCTTAAAAGGGAAGCCGTGCTGGGATTCCTATGACACAGTAACGGAATTCCGGCAGCTGCGGCTGACAGAAAATTTCCGGCTTCCGGTGTTTTTCGGAACCAGCACGGATTATCAGTATGAGATAGGAACGTTTACTTATACGGAAGAAGAAGCGGAAGATAAAGCGAAAAAAAAGCTGAATGCCCTTTTAGATGGATTACGCCAAAAGGGGGTTCAAATATCCGCAAATCGTGTTAAAATAGGAATACAGAATGGAAGCTGCACCGCAAAGGGAACTCTGACTGTAATAGAAAAGACCGGGCAGAATGTTCCCATCCAGATTCTGGAGCAGCCGGCAGAAAGGAATACAGACACAGATGAGTAATATCTATGAGGCAAAACTTGATTTTCCGGCAGAGCATGAGAGAAATGTGTTCGGCCAGTTTGATGAACATGTGAAGAAAATGGAACGCACTCTGGGAGTTACTGTAATTTCCAGGGACGGCAGTCTGAAAATACTGGGGCCGCAGCATGCCTGTGAACAGGCGGCGAAGATTTTTCGAGAACTTCTGGAACTTTCCAGACGTGGAAATGTGATCACAGAGCAAAATATGAATTATGCCCTTTCCCTTGCTGCGGAAGAAAAAACTTCTGTTATGACGCAGATTGACAAAGACTGCATCTGTCATACCCTAAGCGGCAGACCTATTAAGCCTAAGACTCTGGGGCAGAAAGCGTATGTAGATGAGATAAGAAAGAAGATGATTGTTTTCGGTTTAGGACCGGCAGGCACAGGAAAGACTTACCTTGCGATGGCAATGGCAATCACAGCTTTTAAGAACGATGAGGTGGGAAGGATCATCCTTACCCGCCCTGCCATTGAAGCAGGGGAGAAGCTGGGTTTTCTGCCCGGGGATCTGCAGAGCAAGGTAGACCCGTATCTGCGTCCTTTATATGACGCTTTATATGAAATCATGGGAGCTGACAGCTTTTCCAAAAATATGGAAAAGGGACTGATCGAGGTAGCACCTCTTGCCTACATGAGAGGACGTACTCTGGACAATGCCTTTATTATCCTGGACGAGGCACAGAATACCACACCGGCACAGATGAAAATGTTTCTTACCAGGATCGGATTCGGCTCCAAGGTAATCGTCACCGGAGACTTGTCTCAGAAGGATCTGCCGTCCGGAACCCGCTCTGGACTTGATGTAGCGATTCAGGTGCTGAAAAAGGTAGACGACATTGCTTTCTGCCAGCTGACCAATAAAGATGTAGTGCGCCATCCTCTGGTCCAGAAAATCGTTCTGGCTTATGATGAATATGAAAAAAAGGAAAAACCAGAGAAAGAAAGAAGGACTGTAAGAAAAGAGAGGAGGCGGTAAGGCATGACCCTCAATGTGGAAATGGAATATGAAAAAAAACTGGATTTTGACTATGAGGCTCTTGCGAAAAAAGTGACCGAAGCTGCGCTGGACTATGAAAAATGTCCCTATGAGACAGAAATCAACCTGATTCTCACCTCTGACGAGGAGATTCGGAAAACCAACCTGGAATTTCGCAATATAGACCGGGTCACGGATGTATTATCTTTTCCCATGGCAGAGTTTCAGACGCCCGGTGATTTTTCCGGAGCAGAAGAGGATGAATCCTGTTTTAATCCGGAGACAGGGGAGCTTCTTCTGGGAGACATCATGATCGCTGTCCCCCGTATGCAGGAACAGGCGGCAGGATATGGGCACAGCCAGATACGGGAATTTTCTTTCCTGATCGCCCACAGCATGCTGCATCTGATGGGATATGACCATATGACTCCTGAGGAAGCAGAGGTGATGGAACAGAAGCAGGAAGAAATCCTGCAGAATCTGGGAATCACCAGAGAGTAACTGAATAACCGGAAAAAATCAGTCGATACTATATCTGAAATAGATTTCAGATAAGGAGGATTCTTTTAATGATAAAGAGGATTATCTATGGTATCGGCTGTTTTCTTGTGATTCTTTTTCTGGGGGCGGGCATGTTCCTGAGCTATCAGATCAGTGTTTTGAGGGACCGCATGCAGGAACTGGAGGAAAATGCCGAGCTTGCCAGACAAGAAGTGTCCGCGCTTGCGGCCAGCAAAAATCAGGATTTTATTTTCGAACGGTATGAAGGAGACGAACTGGTACGAGAGCACTACAGAATGACGGCATATGGTTCTGACAGGATTGTTCTGCGCCAGGAACAGGAAGAAAGCTCTGCTTCCGGTTATCTGATCAAAGTAAAGGACGGTGTCCTGGTAGTATATGAAAATGGGACAGACACCGTTTTTGAATATACAGATATTCCCCTGGAGTCCCTTCCATCCGAGATTCAGACAGAAGTACTGTTTGGAAAAAATTTAAAAAATCTCGATGAATTGTATAACTTTTTAGAAAACTATTCCAGTTAAGAGGGAAATCCTTCTCTGGACGAAAGGGAAAAAATGGTGTAATATAAAAAAATATGAAAATGAACCAAAGAGGTACAGAATAGATGAGCATAAGGGACAGATTAAAAGAGAAAAAAAGAGTAGTGATCAAAATCGGTTCTTCTTCCCTGACCCACCCGGAGACAGGAAAGCTGGATCTGATCAAACTGGAGATTCTGGTAAGAGAGCTGGCTGATCTGCATAATCAGGGAAAAGAAGTGATTGTTGTTTCCTCCGGTGCTATTGCAGTTGGCCG
>CALWHD010000166.1 GCA_944380235.1 uncultured Blautia sp. | reverse complement strand
ACGATCACAGAGCATATGTTTGACAGGGATGCTTTAATCTTCGATGATGCTCAGATAGATTGGGCAGGAATCGGATATCCGGACGGAAGTCCTTATATTTCTATGGAGTGTCCTGGATTTACCAATTTCGGAATATGGACAGCGCCCGGGGGACCTTTTATTTGTCTGGAACCCTGGCAGGGAAGATGTGATGATTATGGATTTAAGAAAGAAATTTATGAAAAACCGGACATTATAGCTTTGGAAGGCGGAAAGACCTTTCAGCTGGGTTATACCATTACAGTACACGAAAAGCAGGCATAAAACGAATGGGAAAAAGAAGCAAGGATCAGGACTGCTGTATAAACATAAGATTTTCCTATATTTCCAATAAGAATGTATAAATTTTATTTTATATAAAAATCTGGTATATTATTTCAAAAATCAAAAAACATAAATATAAATGATGTTTTATGGAAAAGGAGAAATAATATGCGTGATATTATGAGGCAGATAAAAGACCGGAGCGCCGGCATTTTGCTATGCCTTGCCATTGCGGTGCCGGCATGGCTTTTGGGAAAATGGCAGCCGGTAATAGGCGGTCCGGTTTTTGCGATTTTGATAGGAATGTGTTTATCGCTGATCATAAAAAGAGACGAAGCGCTTCAGACAGGTGTAAAGTATACATCAAAGAAAATTCTGCAGTATGCAGTAATACTCCTGGGATTTGGAATGAACTTCACAGATATCCTGGCCAAGGGAAAGCAGTCTTTGCCTATTATAATCAGTACGATCACAGTTTCTTTGGTTATTGCATTTGTACTTTTTAAGTTGATGAAGATGGATGGGAAAATTTCCGTACTTGTAGGTGTAGGATCTAGTATCTGCGGCGGTTCAGCGATTGCAGCAGCAGCGCCGGTTATCGATGCGGATGATGAAGAAATTGCCCAGGCAATTTCTGTGATTTTTTTATTTAACGTGATTGCTGCACTGATTTTTCCCTCACTGGGAGTCTTTCTGGGATTAGATAATGAGGGATTTGGACTGTTTGCAGGAACAGCGATCAATGATACTTCCTCTGTGACTGCGGCAGCAGCAGCCTGGGACGGAATCCATGGAAGTAATACTCTGGAGTCGGCCACAATTGTAAAGCTTACAAGGACTTTAGCTATTATTCCTATTACCCTTGGCTTGGCAGTTTGGAAGATGAAAAAGACCAAAAAGAAAGGTGCAGATGCAGGCGGTACTTTTAAGCTGAAGAAAATTGTCCCCTTTTTTATTCTTTATTTTGTACTGGCATCAGTACTTACTACAGTATTTTCCTTGCCTTCTGCTGTGACAGCTCCCATAAAGGAACTAAGTAAATTTTTTATTGTTATGGCAATGGCGGCCATTGGATTTAATACAAATATCGTGAAATTGGTAAAAACAGGTGGAAAACCGATTTTTATGGGATTCTGCTGCTGGATCGGTATTGTAAGTGTCAGCCTTGCTATGCAGAAGTTACTGGGGATCTGGTAATAGATTTCCGGGAAAAAATAATTCTGAAACGCAGTGCGAGCAAAATGAAATTTAAATTAAAATATGAAATATGCAAAAACTATTGACGAATGCCGAAAAATGTGATATAAAAATTTTATTATAGTAAACCGTTGAAGAAGAGTAAGTACCTTTTAAAAGAAATTACTATCGGTAGTTTCGAAGTGTGAATACAGAGAGCTGTTGCGGGTGGAAATACAGCGTCGGCTATAGAAGGGAATGGGCTTCGGAGGGCGAGCAGAAGTATAGTATGTGAGACGGAGAGAGCACTTCGTTACAAAACTTTGCATATGGAGTATGCAATGAGTGGATATGAAAATATCAAGCAGGGTGGCACCGCAGGAATTAATTTCCTGTCCCTTTAAACCATTGGTTTAGGGGACAGGATTTTTTTATTCTATAAGAAAGCGGGGCTTTCTTAGGGGATATCCCGTGTGGCAGGAATAAATCGGATGACAGAGTCTTCTGTTTTCTGGCACAGGATATGATGGTAAAGCAGAAAGGAGAATGATCAATGGCTGAGAAAAAAACAATTCCGTACAAGATTTATTTAGAAGAAAGTGAGATGCCCAAACAATGGTATAATGTGAGGGCAGATATGAAAAACAAACCAGCTCCTCTTCTGAATCCACAGACTTTAAAGCCTGTGACAGAGGAAGAGCTGGGACAGATTTTCTGCGAAGAGCTGGTGAAACAGGAGCTGGACAATGATACTCCCTATGTTGATATTCCGGATGAAATCCAGAGCTTTTACAAAATGTACCGTCCCTCTCCTCTGGTGAGAGCATACTGCCTGGAAGAGAAACTTCAGACTCCGGCAAAAATCTACTACAAATTTGAAGGGAATAATACCAGCGGAAGCCATAAATTAAATTCTGCTATAGCGCAGGCTTATTATGCCAAGAAACAGGGATTAAAAGGTGTGACTACGGAGACAGGTGCCGGACAGTGGGGAACCGCTCTTTCTATGGCATGCGCTTATTTGGGACTTGACTGTCAGGTTTATATGGTAAAATGTTCCTATGAACAAAAACCTTTCCGAAGAGAAGTTATGAGAACTTATGGTGCGTCTGTTACTCCGTCTCCTTCTGATACTACAGAGATCGGGAGAAAGATCCTTGCAGAACATCCCGGGACCAGCGGAAGCCTTGGCTGTGCTATTTCAGAAGCAGTTGAAATGGCAACACGGCAGGAAGGATACCGTTATGTGCTGGGGAGCGTGCTGAATCAGGTACTGCTTCATCAGACGGTGATCGGTCTTGAGACAAAGACGGCTTTGGATAAGTATGGAATTGTACCGGATATGATTATCGGCTGCGCAGGAGGTGGCTCTAATCTGGGTGGTTTGATTTCTCCTTTTGTGGGAGAAAAATTAAGAGGTGAAAGAGATTATCAGATTATCGCAGTGGAGCCGGCTTCCTGTCCAAGCCTGACAAGAGGAAAATTTGTCTATGATTATTGCGATACAGGTATGGTAACACCTCTTCAGAAAATGTATACACTGGGAAGCGGATTTATTCCGTCTGCAAATCATGCGGGAGGGCTTCGTTATCATGGTATGAGTTCAATTTTATCTCAGCTTTACCATGATGGGCTTATGGAAGCACGGTCTGTAGAACAGACTTCTGTATTTGAAGCAGCAGAGCAGTTTGCAAGAATCGAAGGAATTCTTCCTGCTCCGGAAAGTGCCCATGCGATTCGGGTAGCTTTGGATGAGGCTTTAAAATGTAAGGAAACTGGAGAAGAAAAGACCATTGTCTTTGGCCTTACAGGAACAGGTTATTTTGATATGGTTGCATATGAGAGATTCAATAATGGGGAAATGACAGATTATATCCCTACAGATAAAGATCTGGAAGCAGGATTTGCAGGGATTCCCAAGTTTCCCGGAAATGAAATTGACTAAAGGGTAACAAAAGACGCTAAAAGCGAACACTGGATACAGAATGTAAAAGGACTGGAGTATGGAAAACTGCGGTCCGCTAAAGCAGCGGGGCACAGAATTTTATACGGACCAGTCCTTTTTATATTCATTGTATGCAAACATAGGATTTATTCAAGGGGAAGATCTTTGGAGCAATATTCTTTTTTTCTGTACATTTCCCGGTAGTGGCGGAGGGTAAAACCAGTTTCTTTTTTGAATTCCTTTCCAAGGTGGCTTTGAGAAGAAAAACTGAGGGAATCAGCGATTTCCAAATAGGAATACTGAGAATAGATCAGAAGATTTTTGGCAAGTCTGATTTTTTCTTTCAGAATAAAATTTTTCATAGAAATTCCTTCGTGCTGCTTGAAACATTCGGACAGATAGTTGGCGTTCATTCCCAGCTCTTTCGCAATATCCCGGATGCAGAGCTTATCGTGAAGGTGAGAGAAGATATAATCTTTGCACTGATGAATCAGAGGACTTTTTCGGGTCTTTATCCTTCCTTCCTGATAGTCTTTCAGTTCCCTCACCATATAGGCATAGTGAAGTTCGCATTTGTACGTCAGCCTGCAGATGTTTTCTTCTTCTGATTCCTCTTCTATTTTCTGAATGTAGATGTCGCTGAGAGAACAGGCTATTTCCGGAACTACACCACCCCGGATGGCGGCACGGCTGGCAAGTGCAACTGTCATGATTCCGATATTTTTGCTGCTGCGAAGTTTGTTTTTGGCAAGAGTTCCCGAACTATAGAGACAGGATTTTGTCCAGAGATATTTTAATTTCTGCACATCCCCGTTTTCAATATTTTCGAATTCCCACAGCTCTCTGTCAAAGGGACTTTCTGACGGAGCCGTAACTTCCTGGGGAAAATATAAACTGGAAAACTGACGGCGGAGCTCTTCTGTGGACTGTTCGCGGATGCAGTTTAAAGATATTGTCTCCTGTGCTGTACAGGGGATGCTGCGGAACAGGTTGCAGCAGAGAAGTACGTCCTTTAAAAATACTGAAAAATCACAGCCGGACACAGACATGAGCCATTTCTTGGGTATAGGGGGGATATCTACATTCAACTTTAAATATACGGGCGAGAAAAATTTTACAGGTCCTATGAGAAAAATTTCATCAGGAGTTTCCACAGAAGCATAAATAATTTCACTGTTTAGCGAAACAATGGCAGGTATTTCCGGAGTGCACATGGTAAGAAGCTGCTGGGCTACATCAGGAGTACAAACAGTGCGGTCTTTAAATTCTGGGCGTCCGCAGAATTCTTCCAGGATACGGCTGTCTTTCCCAAATTTGCGTATAAGAGTGTGCAGATGACAGGAAATATAACGCATTAGATAGTCGATGTTCATATTAGGTCTCCTTTGTTGTAAAGATGAGAAGTGTTTTACAAAAATTTTACATACAGATTTATTATAGCAGAAATTTCAGAAAATAGTTTGAGATATTACTTTATAATAAAAAGTAAAGCAGAGTAGTGAAGGAAGACATGGGAAAGAATGGGATTGGGAGGACAGAAGTATGATTGCAGCTCCCGAAGGAAGAAAAACAAGAGTTTGACTTTTTCGGGAGCCGTTTATGCATATCTGGTTGTATTTCTGTACCGTCCTATTTTCTGCTGGAAAATTTTTTTAAAGATATCACATAGCAGACAGCGGTAATAAAAACAGTAACTGCGAAAAGGAGCAGAAAAAGAAATGGTGTGTTTAAAGTAAAAAGTGCAGTAAAATCAATCCCTGCCAGAGCCATGACCAGGTAACCCAGCAGTACGCCTGCAATCACGATCAGATACATGATGGCAGAGGCATTTAAGTCACCAAGGTATCCGGTAAGAAGATTTACAGCTGTAAAAACAGTTCCCAAAAGCCAGGAAAGCAGAATCAGGAGAAAATAGTCCGTGAGAGCAAAGGTATGATAAATACTCCAGTGCAGCAGAGAGTACAACAGCATCAGTGCCACGCTTCCAAGATGGGACAGGAAGGCAGCAAGATATCTGGAAAGAACAAGTTCCTTTGAAGAGAAAGGAAGAAGTACAGACTGCACAGCTCCTTTGCAGTTAATATCCATTTCTTTCATGGTTGTCGGCATTCCGGACATGGTGAGAGGCATTACACACAGCAGATAAGTAAATATACTGTATGGTCCTTTTATTGCCAGCAGGAAGAAAAAAAATACAAGAATTTCGGTGATCCAGGTGGATTTTGAAGATCTTCTGTAGTAGGTAAATAAATCTCTGTAAATTAATCCTGACATGTTCTTACCCCCTTTACATAGAACAGCATGATATCTTCAATGGTAGCACGGTCCAGCAGCAGACCGTCGAAATGGGTTTTCATTGCATAGCGGTCCGGAACCAGAACTTTATAAGAAAATTCTTCTTTGAGGAAGGCGTCATAATCCTCTGGTGACAATGCCCGGAAAAAATCTTCTGTGCAGTGGAGCACTCCATAACTCTCAATGGCGTCTCTGGATTTTACAAACAACAGTTTTCCCTGGTGAAGGAAAAGAATGTAGTCTGCGATTTTATCCAAATCGCTTGTGATGTGAGTGGACATGAGCACGGAATTCTGTTCGTCTGTGACAAACTCCTGAAGAATTTCCAGAATGTCATCCCTCATCACCGGGTCAAGTCCGGAAGTGGCTTCGTCCAATAAAAGAAGCTGGGGATGATAGGAGAGTGCTGCGGCAAAATTCAGCTTTACATTCATACCCTTGGACAGTTCTTTTATTTTTTTATCCCTGGGAAGTTTAAACTTCTCAAGGTAGGAAAAAAAACATTGGCTGTCCCAGTTCAGGTATATTTTTTTCATGATTTTGTCCAGGTCGCTGCACTTCAGAAAGGGATTCTGGTTGAGACCATCCATGACTACGCCAAGTTTCTGCTTGATCTCCTTTGCGTCTTTGCAGTGATCTTTTCCAAAAATTTCTATTTTTCCGCTGTCAGTTTTGATAATATCCAGAATGCTTTGAATGGTGGTAGTTTTTCCTGCCCCGTTTTCACCAATCATTCCAAAGATCATGCCCCTGGGAACATGAAAGCTTAAATTATCCAGGGTGAAATTTTTGTAGCTTTTGGTTACATTCTGTAAGCTTAGAATATTTTCCATTATGATTCCTCCCCATAAAAAATTTTCAGCAGTTCTGTCATCTGCTGTATGCTGATATCGTTTTCTCTGGCCAGTTCGGCTGCCTTTTTCAGCAAAGTTTCTATATTTCGCAGATTTTCTTCCCGAATAAAGTCCTTATTTTGGGCTGCCACAAAGGTTCCTTTTCCTGCCACAGTGTCAATAAAACCGTCCCTCTGCAGGTCCTCATAGGCTCTTTGGGCCGTGATGACACTGACATGCAGGTCTTTCGCCAGTTTTCGCATGGAAGGAAGAGAATCGCCGCTTTTCAGTGTACCTTTCATAATCATTGCTTTGATCTGAGAGGTTATTTGCTCATAGATGGGTTTATCACTGCTGTTGCTTAATAAAATTTCCATGTTTTCACCTCTTTTCACCTCCGTTATTATTGTACTTATCTTATATGTACAGTATAGACACAAAGAGTACAGTTGTCAATAGATATCCATAAAAATTTCTGGTTTTTTTTCTGAGCTTTTGCTATAATAATAATCCACCTTTGGCTGGAAGGTGCTGGAATGACAGTGCCTGCTTCAGATTTTAAAACAAAATTTGAGAAAAGTGAGGGAAAAAAATGAGTGCAGAAAAACAAGGAGAAATGCAGCTGGAAAAGCGGCATTTGAAAGCATGCAGGGAAATTATCCGGGAAAATATCCGCCTGTATGAAGAAAAGGAACGACACCAAAGAAAAGAAATGACACAATTGTATCACGCTGTAAAGAAGGGGGAAGGTGATTCCTATGGACTTCTTACTGCGGGTCAGAACATTCTGGAACATACCAGAAATATGCTGCGTAAAAATAAGGCTGCTATGGAAAAGGCTTATTTTGGCAGGATTGATTACGAGGACAAGACCTATGGAGCTTTTGAATGCCGGTATATTGGGAAGAATGGAGTTACCAGAAATTCCAGTGATGTAGTGATCGTGGACTGGCGTGCTCCGGTATCCAGTGTATATTATGAAAATGAGACCGGTCCCGGGGAGTATCAAGTTCCGGGAAGCGATCCGGTAGAAATAGACCTTAAAAAGAAACGGACCTTCGATATTTCCGGCGGAAATCTTCTGGGCTTTTATGATGATGATGTGGCAGCTAATGATGACCTGCTGGTAAAGTATCTTTCTCGAAATAAAGAAGCTGTACTGGGCGATATTATTGCCACCATTCAGAAGGAGCAGAACGCCATCATCCGTGATCTGCCAAATAAAAACATGATCGTTCAGGGAGTAGCGGGGAGCGGAAAGACCACAGTGGCACTTCACAGAATCTCCTATCTTCTTTACAATTATGAAGACAAGTATAAACCATCAGAATTTTGTATTGTGGGAAGCAGTGATATGCTTTTGAATTATATCAGCAGCGGCCTGCCGGAATTGGATGTAAACCATGTCTCCCAGATGCGGATGGATCTCTTTTTGCCATATTTGATAGGGAAGGCGTGGAAAAAGAAATTTCAGGTTGTCCGGGATCATTCAGATGCATCTGTGAAAAGCCGGCTGGATTTTGCACGGAAGCTGGAAGAGTTTTTGGCAGCGTGGAAAGAAAAATATCTGTGTCTGGAAGAAATCCGGGATCAAGAGATTGGCGTGATTCTTTCGAAAGAAAATTTGGAGGAAACAAAAAGCAGAAATCCTCATTTATCCCTTTTTCAGCTGGAGAAACTCCTGAATCAGAGGATTAATTCCAGAATCCGTTTTCTTTGTACTGAAAGAGAGGAAGAATTTGGAAAAAGAAAACGGGGAGAGTATAAAAAATATTTCGATTCTGCCAGGCATAAATGGACAGAGACAGGTATTTATCTGAAATTTCTGCAGCAGATGAGTGAACAGGGAATGGATGTGGGCGCAGACACCATGGAGGATGTGGCAAGGGGCAGATTTGATATTTATGATACAGCGGCTATAGGGCTGATTTATCACAGAATATTGATGAAAAAAGAACAGGATGAGTTTAGTCAGATCATTGTGGACGAGGCACAGGACTTCGGAGAAATGGTCTATTATGCAATGAAACAGATGCTGCCTGGCTGCTGGTTCACCATTATGGGGGATGTATCCCAGAATATCCGTTATGAGACGGGCATGAATGACTGGGAAGGTCTGAAAGAGATCATGTTTGAAACAGAACGGGACAGTTTTTATCTGCTGGCTAAAAGTTACCGAAATACGATTGAAATCTCAGAATGTGCCGGGAAGATCCTGGAAAAAGCTTCCCAGGGAGCATATAAGATCCAGCCGGTCATCCGGCATGGAAAAGAAGTGGAAATCGATACAGAACCGGAAAGAAAACTGGCGGAAAAATTAAAAGAGCTGCTGGAAAGCATAAAGAGTAAAGGTTTTGAAACCATTGCGGTGGTCGTACGCAGCGAAGAAGAGGCAGAGGAAGTCCGGCAGATCCTGGATATAAAAGAGGAGGGGAATTTGTTTCACAATGGAGTGATGGTTCTTCCGGTAAGGATGACCAAAGGTCTGGAGTTCGATGCAGTCATTCTCTGGAAACCAGATGAAGAACATTATGCGAATGAGCCTGGAGACGCAAAACTTTTGTATGTGGCAGTGACACGGGCACTTCATGAGCTTTATTTACTGGGCGATAAGAAGCGGAGCAGTCTTTTTGACTAAGGCAGGTTACATGGAAGACGGCAAGCGGAAAATAATGTAGGAGTAGTTCCTTCTGCTGTATGGAGTGGAAGGATGTGGAACAGATATA
>CALWHD010000165.1 GCA_944380235.1 uncultured Blautia sp. | reverse complement strand
TGCCAACCGTGTAGGTGTAATTGTTCTGTATGTGGTATTCTATATGCCCATGAACCTGCTGCTGTACGCCGGATATCTGAAAAATATTCCTCTGGCGCTGGAGGAAGCGGCTTATGTGGATGGTTCCAGCACCTGGAAAACCTACTGGAACATTATCTTCCCTATTATGAAGCCTATGCACGCAACGGTTGCAGTCCTGACTGCTCTGGGAACCTGGAATGACGTTATGACTCCTCTGGTCATCATGTCCGGAACAGGAGTTAACACCCTGCCTCTGGCACAGCTGAATTTCCAGACACAGTTTGGTACGAACTATAACCTTGCCTTTGCGTCTTATCTGCTTGCATTGATCCCAATCCTGCTCTTCTATCTGTTCTGTCAGAAACAGATTCTGAACGGTGTGGTAAACGGAGCGGTAAAATAAAAGATTCAAAAGTGTCTTCCCCGGGAAGGGAAGCCGGATCCTATTTGGATCCGGTGTTCTCCTGCCCGGGGATTTTTTGCGCAGCAGGAAAACTGCCTGCTCATAAGATGTTTTGCCTGGCTGTTGTCCTGCATATATTTTAAAGACAATGATCAGATTAAGGAGTTCCTATGAAAAAACGCTGGTTAAAAGGAGCCATGGCGCTGTGCATGCTCTGTGCAGTATATCTTTTGTCAAAGGAGGGAGCGCTTCTGGCCGACAATGAGGCAGAAGAGAAGAAAGGTGTGATTGTCATTGACAGCGGACACGGAGGGATCGATCCGGGAGTTGTGGGAATCGGAGGGATACAGGAAAAAGATGTGAATTTAAAGATTGCAAAATATCTTTCAGGATATCTTCAGAAAGAGGGATATGACACGGTTCTGACCAGAGAGAAGGATGAAGGACTCTATGATCAGAAAAGTAAAAATAAAAAGGTACAGGATATGCAGAACCGCTGTGCCCTGATCAAGGAGACAAAACCGCTGCTCACCGTAAGTATCCACCAGAACAGTTATCAGGATGAGTCTGTGTGCGGCCCTCAGGTATTTTATTACACCAGCTCAGCCCAGGGGGAGGCACTTGCAGGGTATATTCAGGAAGAGCTGAATACCCAGCTGGAACCGGAGCGCCCAAGGCAGGCTAAGGCAAATAAAACCTATTATCTGCTGAAGCGCAGTGAAGGTATTCTGAACATTGTAGAAACAGGATTTCTTACCAATTCCAGAGAGGCGGATCTGCTTTCAGGAAAAGAGTATCAGAAGAAATGTGCCCGTGCCATCTGCGACGGAATTTTAAAATTTTTAAAAACGGTGGAAAAAGACGGTCCCGGTATGGTATGATAAAGCTGTATGCAAACGATGAAAAAGGAAGAAGAGGTTGAGTCGTGAATACAAAAGTAGTCACAGTAGATAAAGAAAAACCGGATCTGCTTCTTATGAGAGAAGCAGGTGAGATACTGAAAAAAGGGGGACTGGTGGCATTTCCTACGGAAACCGTGTACGGGCTTGGCGGAGATGGATTAAATGCCGGTTCTTCCAGGAAGATTTACGCCGCAAAGGGCAGACCTTCGGATAATCCGCTGATTATCCACATTGCGGATTTTGAAAGCCTGGAGAAAATTGTAAGGTGTGTGCCTGAGAAAGCAAAGCTTCTGGCAGCAAAGTTCTGGCCGGGACCGCTTACTATGATTTTTTCCAAAAGCAGCATCGTACCCTACGAGACCACAGGCGGACTGGAGAGCGTTGCAGTACGGATGCCCAGCCATCCTGTGGCAAAAGCCATTATCCGGGAAGGAGGCGGCTATATTGCTGCACCCAGTGCCAACACCTCCGGCAGGCCAAGTCCCACCAGAGCAGAACATGTACAGGAAGATCTGGCAGGAAAAATTGATATGATCGTGGACGGAGGGGCTGTAGGGATCGGTATTGAGTCTACTATTGTGGATTTCACAGAAGAAGTTCCCGTGATCCTGCGCCCGGGATACATTAACCAGGCGATGATCCAGGAGGTGATCGGACCTGTGCGTATGGACAAGGGGCTTTTGATCACGGATGAGAAAGTACAACCCAAGGCGCCGGGGATGAAGTACCGGCACTATGCGCCCAGAGCCCAGCTTACCATTGTAGAGGGCAGCAGCAGCCAGGTGGTCAAATACATCAATGCCCAGTGTGAAAAAGCTTTGCGGGAAGGAAAGAAACCTGGCGTGATCGCTTCGGATGAAACAGTTTCCAGTTACCGGGGAGCTGTAGTGAAAGGGATTGGGGCCAGGGCAGATGAAGAAGAGATTGCAAGGAATCTTTTCGCTGTACTCAGGGAGTTTGATGAGGAAGATACAGATATTTTATTTTCAGAGGCGTTTGATACTCCCAAGATGGGGCAGGCAATTATGAACCGGCTGTTGAAAGCAGCGGGGTATCACATGATATCTTTGGATGAATAATGAATACGAAGGAGGTTTATTATGATAGCATTAGGATGTGACCAGGCAGGTTACGATTTAAAACAGGAAGTTATCAAATATCTGGAGGAGAAGAAAATCCCTTATAAGGATTATGGGTGCTACAGTACAGATCCGGTGGATTATCCTATTTATGCCAGAAAAGTGGGAAAGGCAATCCAGGACGGAGAATGCGAAAAAGGAATTTTAATCTGCGGAACAGGGATCGGAATTTCCATTGCTGCCAACAAGATGAAAGGGATCCGTGCAGCTCTGTGTACAGACTGTTTCTGTGCGGAGGCTACCAGGCAGCACAACGATGCCAACATTCTCGCTATGGGAGGAAGAGTGGTAGGTCCCGGTCTTGCAGTGAAAATCGTAGATACCTTTTTGAATACAGAATTTTCTCACGCGGAGAGACATCAGAGAAGAATTGATATGATCGAGGAGTAAAGTGCCGGAAACACACAGGAGGAAAAACATGGGAAAAGTATTAGTCATGGATCATCCGCTGATCCAGCATAAGATCGGCATTATCCGCAGAAAAGAGACAAGCTCTAAGGACTTTCGGGAACTTGTCAGTGAAGTGGCGATGTTTATGGCATATGAAGCCACCAGAAATTTAAAGCTTACAGATGTGGAGATAGAAACCCCCATTGCGAAAACAACTGTAAGGGAGCTGGAAGGAAAGAAAATGGCAGTGGTTCCGATCCTGCGGGCGGGCCTGGGAATGGTGGAGGGGATGCTTACCATGGTTCCCGCGGCGAAAGTGGGACATATCGGACTGTACCGTGACCCGGAAACTTTGAAGCCCGTGGAGTATTACTGCAAGCTTCCGGCTGACTGCGGTGAGAGGGAAGTGTTTGTCACAGACCCTATGCTTGCCACAGGAGGATCGGCAGCAGCAGCCATCACTATGCTGAAAGAAAAAGGCGTGAAGAAGATTCATTTCATGTGTATCATCGCGGCTCCGGAAGGCGTAAAAGCACTTACAGAGGCTCATCCGGACGTGGATATTTATATCGGAGCTCTGGATGACCATTTAAATGATCACGGATATATTGTGCCCGGACTTGGAGACGCAGGAGACCGTATTTTCGGAACCAAGTGAGAGAAGACAGGCAATGCTGGCTTGAATTATCCTATACAAGTAGAGGTGAAGGTATGATGACAGGAAAAAGAGACGGATATATTTCCTGGGATGAGTATTTCATGGGAGTGGCGAAGCTTTCCGGAATGAGGTCCAAGGATCCTAACTCCCAGGTGGGAGCCTGTATCGTAAGCAATGATAATAAAATTCTGTCCATGGGATATAATGGTTTCCCCATGGGCTGTTCAGACGATGAGTTTCCCTGGGCGAGAGAAGGGGAAGAGGAACTGGACAAGAAATATCTTTATGTGACCCACAGTGAACTGAATGCCATTCTGAATTACAGGGGAGGCTCCCTGGAAGGAGCAAAACTTTATGTATCCCTGTTTCCCTGTAATGAATGCGCCAAAGCGATCATTCAGGCGGGGATCAAGACGATTGTCTATGAGTGCGACAAGTACGCGGACACTCCGGCTGTGCGTGCTTCCAAGCGAATGCTGGACGCAGCAGGGGTAAGATATTACAAGTACAACAGGACAGGGAGAAAGCTGGAAGTAGAAGTATAAAGGAGGGGGCGGATTCCCGGGGAAACAGAGGGAAATCCGCTCTTGACAAAAAAGTAAATATCTCATAGAATTACAAAAGAATAAAAGGCTTGGAAGAGGAGCAGTACATACACGGACCTCCAAAGAGAGAGAGCCAAAGGGTGAAAGGCTTTTGTGGAAACTGTATGGAACCCGCCTTGGAGCTGCCTGTGAGGAACAGGACGCGGGCTTTGGCGTTAAAAAGGCAAAAGGAGAGAACAGTCTGCGATGCAGAGTGTTAATAAGGGTGGTACCGCCGGTAGAAGACATCGGTCCCTGATGTGGGGATTGTATGTCTTTTTTTGTTGGAGAAACACTGCCCGGCAGAAAGTGGAAAAGGAGAAAGTTATGGCGAATAATAAAAAATTAGTGGAAGCAATCACTTCTATGGAAGAGGATTTTGCCCAGTGGTATACAGATGTTGTGAAAAAAGCAGATCTGATCGATTACACCAGTGTTAAAGGATGTATGGTGATCAAACCGGCAGGTTATGCTATTTGGGAAAATATCCAGAAGGAGCTGGACAGAAGATTTAAGGAGACAGGGGTGGAGAATGTATATCTTCCCATGTTTATCCCGGAGAGCCTGCTTCAGAAGGAAAAGGACCATGTGGAAGGTTTTGCGCCGGAAGTCGCGTGGGTAACTCACGGAGGGCTGGAACCTCTTCAGGAAAGGCTTTGTGTGCGTCCTACATCCGAGACTTTATTCTGTGATTTCTATGCCAGGGAGATTCAGTCTCACAGGGATCTTCCAAAGGTTTATAACCAGTGGTGTTCTGTGGTTCGGTGGGAAAAAACAACAAGACCATTCCTGCGTTCCAGAGAATTTTTATGGCAGGAGGGGCACACAGCCCATGCTACTGCAGAAGAGGCAGAGGAGAGGACTGTACAGATGCTGAATCTGTATGCAGATTTCTGTGAGGAAGTTCTGGCTATCCCGGTGATCAAAGGACAGAAGACAGACAAAGAAAAATTTGCAGGAGCGGAAGCTACCTATACCATTGAGGCTTTGATGCATGACGGAAAGGCTCTGCAGTCAGGTACCAGCCACAATTTCGGAGATGGTTTTGCAAAAGCTTTCGGCATTCAGTACACAGATAAGGAAAATAAATTACAGTATGTACACCAGACCTCCTGGGGTATGACTACCCGCATGATCGGCGCTATCATCATGGTGCATGGGGATAACAGCGGGCTGGTGCTTCCACCCAGGATCGCTCCGGTGCAGGCGGTGATCATTCCTATCCAGCAGAGAAAAGAAGGCGTGCTGGAAACAGCGGCAAAATTGAACAGCCAGTTAAAAACAGCAGGGATCCGGGTGAAGACGGACGATACAGACAAAAGTCCGGGATTCAAATTTGCGGAGCAGGAGATGAGAGGAATCCCGGTGCGTATCGAATGCGGTCCAAAGGATATAGAGGCAAATCAGGCAGTGATCGTAAGAAGGGATACCAGAGAAAAGATCACAGTATCATTAGACAATCTGGCACAGAGCGTGCAGGAAGTGCTGGATACTATGCAGAGAGAGATGCTGGAAAGGGCCAGGGCGCACAGAGATGCCCACACCTATACAGCTGCGGATTATGAGACATTTAAGAAAACCATAAATGAAAAGCCTGGATTTGTAAAGGCAATGTGGTGCGGCTGCAGAGAGTGCGAAGACAAGATCAAAGAAGATGTGCAGGCAACTTCCAGATGTATTCCTTTTGAACAGGAACAGATTTCTGACAAGTGCGTGGTCTGCGGCAGACCGGCAAAGAAAATGGTATACTGGGGGCGGGCATATTAATCATGAAGATTCAGGTTCCGGAAAAAGTACAGAAGATCATAAAAACTTTGCAGGAACACGGATATGATGCTTACGCGGTAGGGGGCTGCGTTCGTGACAGCCTTCTTCAGCGTTCTCCGGCGGACTGGGATATCACCACTTCGGCAAAGCCCCTGAAAGTGAAGGAGCTGTTTCGCAGAACCGTGGATACAGGGCTTAAACACGGGACTGTGACCGTTATGGAGGGAAAAGAGGGGTTTGAAGTCACCACCTACCGGATTGACGGGGAATATGAGGACAGCCGCCATCCTAAAGAAGTGATATTCACTGCTGATCTGAAAGAAGATTTAAGACGCAGGGATTTCACCATCAATGCAATGGCATATAATGACCGTACCGGTCTGGTGGATATATTCGGCGGGATAGAAGATCTTCGTGGGCATGTGGTGCGGTGCGTGGGAAATGCAGAAGAGCGTTTTACTGAGGATGCGCTGAGGATTCTGCGGGCTGTGCGTTTCTCTGCCCAGCTGGGATTTTCTATAGAGGAAGAGACAAAAAAGGCGGCAAAAGAACTTGCGCCCACTTTGCGGAAGATCAGTGCAGAGAGGATCCAGACAGAACTGGTAAAGCTTGTAACTTCCCCTCATCCGGAATATCTCCGGACTGCTTATGAGCTCGGGATCACCGAGATCATTCTGCCGGAATTTGACGCTGCCATGAGAACAGAGCAGAACACACCGCATCACTGTTATAATACAGGTGACCATACATTAAAGGCCATGGAATCTGTAAGGGCAGATAAGATACTGCGGCTTGCACTTTTGTTTCATGATCTGGGAAAGGCGCAGACCAGAACGACAGATGACCAGGGCAGAGATCATTTTTACGGTCATCCCCAGAAAAGTGAAGAACTGGCGAAAAAGATACTCAGAAGGCTGCGGTTTGACAATGATACGATAAAGAAGGTGTCCATGCTTGTCCGGTTTCATGAATGTCCGTGGGAATGTACCCCAAAATCCATAAGAAAAGCGCTCAGCAGGACAGATGCTCAGCTGTTTCCGCTCCTTATAGAGATGCGCCGTGCGGATGTGATGGCGCAGAGTGAGTACAGGAGAGAGGAAAAGCTCTCACGCCTTGATAAAATCGAGGAGATTTACAGGGAGATCATAAGAAAACAGGAGTGTATATCCATAAAAATGCTGGCAGTCACAGGAAAAGACCTGATCGAGGCGGGAATGAAACCGGGAAAAGAGCTGGGAGATACCCTTGATAAGTTTCTGGAGATGGTTCTGGAAGATCCGGAAAAAAATTCAAAAGAATATCTTCTGTCTAAAATAAAATAAGCAGAAAGACAGGGCGTATCCGAAATTTATCTGATAAGTTTCGGGTGCGCCTTTTGCGTGGATTTTTTTGCAGTTAGTCTATCCCTCATTTTTGCTGCATAGAATGAAAAG
>CALWHD010000164.1 GCA_944380235.1 uncultured Blautia sp. | reverse complement strand
TTTCAGCCTGCTCTTTTGGCTGATAAATATTTCCATTTTCCTTAATTTCCAGAATCAGCCTGCTGCCGGATATCTTTGCGGAAACCCAGGTCATATTCTGAAATTCTTCCCTCATTTGCTCTGCAATCTCCCCGCAGTCAAGGTCTTTTTTCAGGCTGCCGTGATGCACGCCGATTTCTTCCAGATAGTTGAGGATGCTTTGAGTACTGTTATATAGATTTCCTTCCACGTGGATATTCCAAATGTATCTGGACAGCAGGCATAAAATGAAAAAACTCAGAAAAATACCGATAAAAAATGCCTTTCTTTTTTTGTTTCGATAAAAAAAGAAGGGCAGTCCATATTTTCCCATAATCTTCACCCGGCATCCGGTTTTCCTGCAGATTCCCTGAAGAGAAAAAAAGCCTTTAACCGTGACGTTCATCTCATAACAGCCTTTCCGGCACACCAGGTTCCAAACAGAGACTTTATGATGAGCACACAGATTCAGAAAACGTTCCGGGCTTCCTTCGCAGAGTCTTATCCGTACATAGCCTTTTCGATAATAATTCCAGTCCTGCAAGATACAGCCCTCCTTACAAAAACAAAATCCTGCTGATTTTCCCTGTTATTTTCATTTCTACATCTGTATAGTAGACAATGGTAAGGCAGCTTCCCTCAATCCGAATCTGATTCTGTCTGGAAAGCAGGATGATGCAGGTGTCCTGATACTGTCGGATACATTTGTAGTTTTCGATATACAGTTCTCTGGAACCAGTCAGGGTGAGCAGGGACTCCCGGTATGACAGATCTTTTGGTATCTGGAGGGAATCCCCGATTTTTCCTGTAAAATCTCCAAGTTTCTTTTTCACATGCAGCGCTCCGGATTCTGGTTCTTTATCTCAGCTTATGATTTTTTTCCTGAAATCATGACAGGAAGATCAGGCCGAACCAAAGGATCTGCGTGGGACTTAAGGTAAAATCCATGCCATATTTTTCCGCTAATTCACAGACTACCACTCCGTGGCTTTCCACGCAGGGATGCATTTTTTCAGGAAACCTGCAGGGAGCATCCGGGTAAGTGCAGTGTTCACAGATATCACAGGATTCTGTGGAAAGTGCCATACACTTTGTGCCGTTTTCTTTGAGAAATGACTCAATGGCAGCAGTAATTTCTTCGTGCTCCTTTCTGGTGGCAAGAGTCTGCTCCATGTTAGTCACATCACTGACTTCTGCAACCGTGGAAAAAAGAAAACATTCCTGGTATGCACAACATTTTCTCCTGCACTCCTCTACCGTTCCCACTGCGGGAGGACATGCCCATGTAGTTCCGAAACGCTGACATTCCTGTTCGCAGATCCAGCGGACCTGATAAGAAAAATCAATTTCCTCCGGGGAGAAAAAAGCATACTGGTATACAGGAAACTGGCAGATAAATTCTTCTAATTTTTCATGTGAGATCATAAAGCAGGTTTCCTCTCCTTTCCTGTAAACCAGTCAGCTTCAATGCAGTACGCATCTGCAGCTTCCAGCATTTTTTCGGAGAAAGCGATTTTACATCCGGGTTCCATATGTTCCAGGAGAAGTGAGAGGGCTTTTTTCTTTTCTTCTGTGTCAGAGATTTTCCGGATTATTCCCTGTCCCATAATGCTTTGAAAGGCAAAGGAATAAGAACAGCTGTAGTCTCCCCGGATAATGCCCTGTTCTTTATCTATTTCAAAACTGACTTCCTGTCTTTGTGCAAAAGCTTCTGACTTTCTTCCCTCTTTTGCACTGTGGACATAAAGTTTCAGTTTTGATGAATCCTTTCCCGGATTTTCCCATTCATACCCATAATTTAAAGGTATGATATAGATTCCCTCCTGATCCAGAGTTCCTACGCGAACCACACGGCAGGTATCCAGAATTTCTTTTAAGAGTGCGGTATCTTTAATCTCTCTTTTTTTCAGACGCATGCTTCTCATGTCTGTTTCCTCCTTTAAATTTCTAAGATTTGTTCCATATGCACCCGGCTTCCCCCTTCGCCCGGACGCGCTGCTTCGACAATAAGTCGTGTGGGAATTCTGGCTTTGATTTCTTCTACATGGGTGATGATGCCCACACTTCTCTTTTTGGTCCGTACTTTTTCCAGCGCTTCCATAACGATGTCCAGGCAAGTTTCATCCAGAGTTCCAAATCCTTCGTCCAGGAAAAACAGCTCCATAGGGGCTGCCCCTTTCATCTGGATTCCGGAAGAAAGAGCAAGAGCAAGGGCAAGAGATGCCATAAAAGTTTCACCTCCTGATAGAGTGGATGCAGGACGGACAGCTCCTCCGTTTTTATAATCCCGGATAATGAACATGCCATTACCGTCGGTTTCCATACCATAAGCATTTCCGGTCATATCTTTCAAACAGGTGTCCGCTTCCCGGGAAATATATTCCAGATAGTAGCGGGAAACATATTCCACAAATTTTTTCCCTTTAAACAAACTGTCCAGCTCTTTTAAAAGATCCAGTCTGTGAAGAATTTGATCCAGCTCTTCCTTAAGAGATGCTTTTGCCTGCCAGTCCCGGATCAGTTGTTCTTTTTCCTTTATCAGCGCGCCAAGTTCTCTGCTGAGTTGATTCACCAGTTCCTGCAGTTGTTTTTCTTCCCGGCAAAAAGCTGCCTCTTCTTCTTTGTCTGTTCTTTTCCCGCCCAGACTTTTTAATACTGCTTCTTTTTGTATCTGTACCTGCAGCATTTCTTTTTGAAACAGAGAAATTCTATGTGCACCGGCTTCTCTTTCCTCCGGGCTTTTTCTGTGTTCCAGGATCCATGTCTCCCCTTCAGCCTGATTCTCTTTTAGTTTTTCCTTCAGGATATCTGCTTGCAGGATATAGTCCTTTTCCGTTTCTTCTGTCACTGCTTCCAGTTTTCCTTTTTCCAATCTCAATCTGTCTGCCGCCAGAGCAGCAGTCTGAAGACTTTCCTTTGTCTGCTCTTCCTGTTTTCTCAGACTTTCTATGGATGCTGTAACCTGTCGGCACGCTGCCGCCAGTTCTTCTTCTTTCAGCCCTTTTGCAGTCTCAAGAAGTCTTTGGGAAAGCCTTGTAAACTGAAGATCTGCTTCCTGGATCTGAAAGCGGATTTCTGTGAGATTTTCTTTCTGCCTGTCCATCTGCTCCCATGTCTCCCGGCTTTCTATCTCTATCTGCTCTATCCTGGCCAGGAGTTTCTCCTGCTTTTTTTGCAGCGCATCCCGAATCTGGTTTTTCCTGCGGATCTCCGGATAAGCTTCCGCAAAATTCCGGATACCGGAAACGGATTCCAGATTTTCCAGAAACTTCTGCTTTTCTTTTCTCTGCTCTTCCAGAGCAAAGAGCATGTCCTGTACCTCCTCTGCCTGTTTTTGGTAACCTGCTGCTTCTGTTTCCCATTTTACCGCCTGTGCCTGTGCTTTCTGTGCCTCCTGCTGTTCTTTCTCTAAAAGAATTTTCTTTTTTTTCTCCTCTGCCGCCAGAAATTCCTCTTCCCTGCAGAGATTCTCGTAAGAATTTTTCAGTTCTTCCAGATTTTCTTTTATATACTCTGAATTCAGCTGGTTTCTTTCTTTTCGGATTCTTTCCAGATTCTTACTTTCCCCTTCTAGTCTTGTCTGAAGCTGAACGATGGATTCTGCCTGTCTTTGATAAGCTTCCTCTGCTTCCTTTACCTTTTTTTCCAGTTTTTGCAGATTTTCCTGCGTTTCCTTTTTTGGTTTTTTCACATGGCGGGTACTTCCGCAGACCGGACAGGGTTCTCCCTCTTTTAATCCGGCAAAAAGGATGAGCCCCAGATGATCCCGATAGACTTTCTGTGCCTGCTCACGTTCTTTTTCAGTCTCTTTTAAAATTATTCCTGCTTTTTTCAGTTCTGCTTTAAGGGCAAGACAGCTCTTTACATAAGTATCTTCCTGCTTCAAAAATTGTTTTTCTCTTTCCTGCTCTGCCTTTACAAATGCAAGGTAATTTCTTTTTTCCTCCAGACCTGAAAACTGTTCCAGCTGCTCCTGGAGATTTTGTATTTTTATTTTTTTTCCGGCTGCTTCTTTTTCAAGAAACTGTTCCTGTTTTTTATATGTTTCCCATTGTTTTACGGCATCTTTGGACAGTGCTGACAATTGGGCAAATTTTTCTTTTTCTGAGGCTATTCTCTGATCCAGCACTTCTTTTTCCTTCAAAAGACGAAAACCCTCTTCTGACTGATTCTGCTGCTGCGCGGATACAAAGATTTCCCGGAGTTTTCGGTTCAGTTCCTCTTTTTCCTCTTTATACACCGCTTTTGCCTGTTCAGCTTTCTCCCAGGAATCTTTTATATGGGAAATCTGCAGTTCCAGTTTCTCTTTTTTTTCAAACAGCGTCTGTCTTATCTTTTCTTGCTGCTGACACTCCTTGGAAAGCTGTGCTGCTTCTTCAAGCTCCTCCTTTCTCTGTTTCAGAAGGGGAAGCTCTGTTTCCATCCTCTTTTCTATCTGCCGGGACTGTTCTCTGCATTCGGCTTCAAACTCCTCTCTTTCTTTCAGCTTCGTTTTGATATCTTCTAGTTTTTTTCGGTTGTCTTCCATCTTTTTTTCAGCCGTTTTTTTAGAAACTACATATTCCCACAGTTCGTTTGCTTTTTCTGCCAGCTCCAGTTCTTTTTCCAGGAAGTTGATTTCTTCCTTTTCAGCTGAGAGGGTCAGTTCCTGTTTTTCCAGTCTCTCTAATGTCTCCTGATCTGTGAGAAGCCTGCGGATTTCTTCCAGATCTGCTCTTACTTTTATAAGATACTCGTTTTTCTGTTTAAAAAGTTTTGTCTGAATCTTTTCCTTTTTCTGAAGTTCTTCTATTTGTTCTTTGGATGCACTGCCATAGCTGGACAGCGCGCCCTCTTTCTCTCTGCGCTTTCCATCCCAGGCGGCTTCCTGGTTTTTAATAAGAAATACCAGCTGTTCACCATATTTTTCCAGATGGAACAGGCGCTCCAGCATCTTATTTCTTTCCATACCTTCCAGTTTTAAAAATTCAGAAAATTTTCCCTGAGGAAGGACAACCGTACGGAAGAAATCTTCTTTTGAGAGACCGATGATCTCTCTGCATTTTTCATTGACTGCTCCCACCCGATCTGCAAGGACCTCTTCTCCTTTTTCCGTCATCTCCGTCAGTTTGGCTCCATCACTTCGGATTCCTCCCTCTTTGGAACGTTTAAAGCTTCTGGATACCCGGTACAGCCGCTCTTTCTTTTCTCTGACAGAGAAAAGATATTCTACAAAAGCACGGTCCGTACTTACATGAATAAAATTTGCGCTGTTTCTTGCGGTCATTCCATAAAGGGCCAGGGTAATTCCGTCTAAGATACTGCTTTTTCCGCTTCCTGTAGGACCGAAAATTCCAAACAGACCATCCCGGGCAAGTTCTCTGAAATCAATTTCCTGAAGATCCAGAAAGCTGTTTACTCCTTTAATTTTCATCTGTACCGGTTTCATGATCGTTCTCCTTTTCAAGAATCTCTGCCAGCGTTTCCAAAACCTCCTGCTGGGGCTTTACACCCTTTTTTTCTGTATAGTAACTGATGAAAAGTTCTTCAAAACTCATCTGTCTGAAGTCCTGTTCCATTGACTCCTTTTCTTCAGAAGAGAACAGAGGGATGATTTCGATCAGGTCTTCTTTCCAGCTTTTCAGCTCTTTTAACTGCTCTTCTCTGATATAGGAATCTGTATGGACAGAAAGATATACATAGCAGCTTCTGTCTTTGTTTTTACGGCATTTCTCAAGTGCCTCCCCATAATCCCGGCATACCCATTTTTCAATTGGTTTTGGATTATCAAAAAACAATTCCGTTACAACAGGGGCTTCTCCCGGATGCAGTTCTGCCAGCAGGCACTGTTTTGCCACGGAACTCTCTGTCAGTCTGTAAGGAAGAGGGGAACCGCTGTAACGGATCTGACCGCTGCTGCCAGGTACTTTCTGAGGGCGGTGGACATGTCCCAGTGCGATATACTGGGCAGACTTCGGAAAGACATCCGCAGGGAGCAGGTAGCTGTTTCCCAGCATCATCCCCTGCTCCGAACCATCCCCCGCACTCCCCAGGGTGAACACATGACTCATAATAATATTTATACTGTCCGGTGAAAACCAGGATGCGCGCTTTTGAAACAGTTCCGCTGCCTTCTGGGTGTATTCTCCGGCACGTTCCTCATGGTCTATTTCCTCACTATAAAGAACTTCATTCAATGTCCGTTCACTGAAGTAAGGCACGCAGGCAAACACAGCCCGCTCTCCGTTTTTGGTAAAAGTGAATACACCTTTATCCAGGGACTGGATTTCAAAACTGCCGTAAGTTCCGGATGGGATCATGCTCTTTGGTGTTCCGTAGAGAATGATCCCATGTTCTTTTACAAGCGGTGTCACTGCCTCCAGCCGGGAGGGCTGGTCGTGATTTCCCGCGATGATTACCACCAGCCTATTTCCGTCCTGGCTTAATTCTTTTATAGTTTCATAAAAAAGTGACTCCGCTGCTGCAGAAGGATGTCCATTGTCGTAAATATCTCCTGCCACGCACACGACATCTGCGTGATTTTTCTGGGCCATTCTGACCAGCTGGCGCAGGACTATGCGCTGTTCTTCCAGACGGCTTTTCCCTTCCAGAAGCTTTCCGATATGCCAGTCTGCTGTATGTAAAATCTTCATGATTTCTATTCCTTCCTGATGGGGTTCTCTTGATTCCAAAGTTCTACCACACATTGTATCATTGGTTTTTCTGTTTCACAAGAAAGAGGCGGAAGATACATAAAATTTTTCTTGCAATTTATTCATAATTTTGCTAAACTCCAGTTTGGAAAGCGGAAATGGTTTTAATCTACCGAAATATTCCAAATAGAAATAAGTCTTTCAGGCGTAGTCTATTTTCAGATAGATTAACGCCTTTTTGTTTTGCCGGAATCATTTTTTACACGAAAAAGGAGGGCTTATTTATGCCGAAAACAAAAACTCAGGAAGTTGTATATGGAATCCTTATGACATTTTTTATGGTTCTCGCCATGGAGCTGTACAATACCGGACTGCGCATGCATGGGCTTACCAATGAGGGGATGCTGGCTGCTTTTCGGGAAATTCCCATCATGTTCCCCATTTGTTTTGTAATGGGATTCTTTTTCATCGACCGTCTTGCACCGAAGATCGCATTTCAGATGGTGACTCCAGGAGTGGACAAACCGATTTTGGTTACTACTGTGAGAGCTTGTGTAACGGTTGCTTTCATGTGCCCTATTATGAGTTTCTGGGGCACTTTAATTTTTAAACAGCCTGGTTTTGAATTAATCCCTGCGTGGCTTCAGACTCTGGCCTGTAATTTTCCAATGGCATTTTTCTGGCAGATCTTTTTCTGCGGTCCTCTGGTCCGGTTCCTGTTCCGCCAAATCTTCTGCAGGAATGAAAAACAGCGCTTTTCCGGTTCCGCAGATTCTGTAAGCTAAAATTTTTTCAGCTGGCTTTCCTGTAAAAAGAATGCTATAATAGCAAATGCAAATAAAACTACAAAATCTGATTGACAGAAAGCGAGCTGAAATTATGAAAAATGAGTTATTTTCTATAGGACCTTTAACTATACATGGATATGGGCTGATGATCGCTGTTGGCATTCTCTGCTGCATCGCCCTTGGCGTGTATCGGGCGAAGAAGAAATCTATGAATGATGAAGCAGTCATTGACATTGCTATTTTGGTAGTGATCTGCGGTTTTATAGGTGCAAAGCTTTTGTATGTAATTGTGGAATTTGACCGTTTTATAGAATCACCGGCACAGGTCCTTGGATCAGAGGGGTTTGTAGTATACGGAGGTATTATTACAGGTGTTCTTTCTGCTGTTTTCTACTGCCGGAAAAAAAATCTGATATTTCTGGAATATTTTGATCTCTTGTCTCCATCCATTGCCCTTGCACAGGGATTTGGAAGGATTGGCTGTTTCCTTGCAGGCTGCTGCTATGGGAAAGAGACAGAATGCTTTCTTGGTGTCACTTTTCCTGAAGGAAGCCTTGCCCCTTCCGGAGTCAAGCTGCTTCCCACACAGCTTTTTTCCTCTGCCGGGGACTTCCTGATCATGGCAGTTCTTCTTCTTTACAGCAGAAAGTCAAAACAGACAGGAAATACAGGAGCGCTTTACCTGCTACTCTACGGGATTGGACGTTTTCTCATAGAATTTCTCCGTTCTGACGAAAGAGGAAGCGTGGGATTCTTATCTACATCTCAATTTATTTCTGTGGGAATTGTAATTGTCAGTATCCTGCTTTTTAACCGCCGGAGGATCTTTCCTGGGAAAAAAAATTCTGATGCTGCTCTTTCCTAAATTGAAAAATCTGTATTTTTACATGACATCAGGCGCTGCTCCTTTCCAGCTGAAAATCTGGAAAGGAGCAGCGCCTGACGATTTGTTTTAATATTTTTCTGTCGTTAAAAGAAGTACTTCTCTGCTTGTTTCATCCGCTCCCCAAACTGTTCATAGAAATCACGTTCAGGATCATACGGTGCCAGATAAAAAGTCTTTAATATGTACATGGAAATGTTTTTCCGCGTTTCCTGGTCAGCAAAAGAAACAAGAATTTCACCTGCCTTTTTTAAAAACCCGTGCCATTGGCGGACAAATTCTTCATATCTCCTGGTATTGGGAATCCCCAGCCATTTACTGATCTTCACTTTTGTTTTTAGTTCTTTTCTGCATTCATGTACCTGAAGAAAATAATGAAAATTTTCATTTTCATAAACTCTTCCCAGAGGAAACATACGGCAAAATCCAGGGCGAAAATCGTGGATGCTGCATCTGCCTTCCTGATCTAAAAAAGCGCAGACTTCCTCCTCTTCGGTCATTTTCAGATTAGGAAGGATCACATAATCCGCCATCTGGAGTTCTACCGCATAAGTAAGCAGTTTTTCAAAGCTGGTGTTAAGACCCCTGCACAGAAAATATATATCCCAGGGGTCCAGAAGAATGGAAGTTCCCATCTGACGGCAGCAGGCAGAACAGCCTCTGCAGTCGTCACACCCCAGTTTTGCCATATCATTTGAGCAGTACAGTTTTCCGTCTGAAACTTCTGCCAAGTTTATTTCTCTAAGCATATTTTCCTCCAAGACTTTACTTTTGTTTTCTCCTATGTTTCTTATTTCCTGTACAGGACACCTTCGGATATCGTCAGAAACTAATATTCTGTTTTTATTTCTTCCGCTGATATCCCATACAGTTCCAGAAACTCCTGCATATCCTTTTCCTGGCGGATCAGCATAACATCTTCAAATTTTCCTGTTTCCAGGTTCTTAAATCCTGCTGTTTTCTCTCCTGTACAGATACTGGAGCGGATCACCGGTATTTGTTTTTCTCTGTCAAACTTTAAAACAGCTTTTTTTCTTCCGCTTTTTTTATGAAAAAACATAAATACACGTCACTCCCTCTGCATTTATACACACTCCAGGCTTGCAAAAAACATTTCATAAAAATCGTCTTCCCCTTCCAGCATAGGAGAATTTTCTCCGCCGCCGTTGGTACTGCGTTTCATCTCAGCATAGAATTCTTCTCCTGCGCTGATAAGTTCCATTTCATAGATTTCATAACCCAGTTCTCTGCACTTTTTACAGAAAGCGCCAAGAGGATAGCCGGCATTTCTGGTTTCCAGCAGTTCTTTTCTCAGCTTTTTATCCTCCAGCGCTTTTCTCTGAAGTTCGTCCAGCATTTCCAAAATATTCATAAGCATTCTCCTTTTGCCGTTTACCGTTCCTTTCAAACTTTAATCCGTTCTGCAATCTCTGTACTTATGGCAAGTTTTGCATCGTCTGTTTTAATGATCAGCCCGTCTTTCCTGCATTGCAGCACCTGGATTTTGGTTCCTTCAGTAATGTGATAATTTTTCATGATCTCCAGTACCTCAGGTATGCCGAAGAGCCACTTGATGGTACAATATTCACCTGGCTTTGCCGCAGATAAAGCTTTCATGCCCTATACCTCCGATCCTGTCTTTTTACTATTTTAAAAGACAGAACAGAAGTTAGTCAACTGCAATATCTTATCCTGGCTTCTATCCGGATCGGAAAGCTGGCGGTAATCTGAAAAGTTTCCGCATTTCACCTTCTGGACACTGAAATAAAACAGCTGGTTAAAAGCTCACCGTTACAGCACTTTTGCCGTCTGTTTTCTGCTGTAAAAGCACTTTTAGATTATACTTGTCATATGGTGTACATATACAGTTCATGAAGCGCTCTGGTTGCGCAAATATATTCTGCCTGAGTGAAAAGAGGCGTTTTTTCTTTCCGGCACAGCCCGAATACCTGATCAAACTCCAGGCCTTTTGCCAGATAAAAGGTGGTCACCGTCAGCCCCCGGCGGAAAGAAGAGCTGTTGCGGTCAATATAAGAAACATCTTCTCCTTGCGTTTTCAGAAAGGCATAGGCCTTTTGTGCCTCCTGCTCTGTCATTGTAATGACAGCTGCTGTCTCATATTCTTCATCAGAAAGTTTTAAATTTGCTAACATTTTTTTGAGGGCAGCTTCCATGTCTGAGAAAGTTTCCTCTTCCACTTCTTTTCCGTGGCGGCTGAAAAGCTCTATATCAGAGATTCCTGTAAGCCGGTTGGAATATTCTGCAATCTCAACCGTATTTCGATAACTTTTTTTCATTTCAATCCTGCGGATTTTCTTTCCGAATATTTTGGGAAGGAATGTGGTCACATCCCGTATCTCTCCCTCCATGGTCTGGGCCCGGTCGCCGAGAATGGTCATTTTACATGGGAATAATTCTCTGAGGATCTCATACTGAAGATAAGAATAATCCTGCATTTCATCAATGACCAGATGTTTAATATTTTTGTGTATGTTCCTGGAATGCAGCCTGTATTTTAAATACAGCATAGGGAAAACATCTTCATAAGGGAGCGTTCTCTTTTCATAGGGAACATCCGGAAGCGGCATGTATCCAGCTTCTTCTAAAAGCCTGTTATAAAGTACATATAAATCTCTGGTCTCATACATTTTTTCAAATTTTTGTTCCAGTCCTATTCGGTCCTCATCCGAAAGCGTGCAGTTACAGAGAGTCTCATATTCATCGATAAAATATTCTGTGACTGCCTCCATTCTGGAAAGCAGAGGAATATCCTGAAATTTAAAATAAAACAGATTTACAAGCTCACTTTCTGTCTTGAAAAATCCCCGGTATTCCACATCTGTAAAATTCATCAGTTTATCTTCCAGCCCGGCAAGAAACATCTCTACCTCTCCGATAAAAGCAGCAGACTGTTTCTGATGTACCCGGTCTTCCATACCTGGAAATGCAAGATTTCTCTCTATCTGATCGTACCGGTCTTCACAGTCAGAAACCGTATCCCGCAGTTCACGATAGGCAAATAGGTCGAAGCTCATTTCCTGTATATTTTCCTCTCCCAGTTCAGGAAGAATATGGGAAATATAATCCGCAAATACACTGTTGGGCGACAGAATCAGGATATTGGAAGATTTCAGATGGGCGCGGTCATGATATAGCAGATAAGCAATCCTGTGCAGTGCAACAGATGTTTTTCCGCTTCCGGCGGCTCCCTGAATCACCAGGATCCTGTCTTTGGTGTTGCGGATGATCGCATTTTGTTCCTTCTGTATGGTGCGGATAATATTTTTCAGCTGTACATCCGAATTGCTCCCCAGTTCCTCTTTCAGGATCTCATCATCAATCTTCATGTCACTTTCAAATTCATAGACCATTCTGCCTCTCCGAATCTTGTACTGCCATTTGGAACAGACTTCTCCGTCCATTCTTCCTCCTGGCGCTTCATAAAAAGCAGGTCCCTGGTCAAAATCATAAAACAGGCTGCTGACCGGAGCTCTCCAGTCATAAATCAAAGGGATCTGACCTGCCTTGGGGGCAAAATTTCCGATTCCGATATAAAAAGATTCCGGCGTGTCTTCTCCTTCAAAAAGAAAATCAACTCTCCCGAAAAAAGGCGCGTCCAGCATTTTTTCCAGTCTGTGCTTCATGACCAGCAGTTCCTGATTGGCATTGACCTGATGAAGCAGTGCCTGCTGATTATCAAAGTTTTCATATCCATACTGGTCCATCTCCGTATAATTTTCCCAGTAATATTCATGCATACCTTCAATTTCTTTTTGCCCTTGGGAAATTGAGACATTGACCTCTTCTATTTTATGTTTTAATTTTTCTGTAACAGATTTCAGAAAAACCGTTCCTTCACTCATACCGTGTCCTGTCCGATCCCGGTGAAACCTGTGCCGGTACCGGAGCTTCCTTTCTGTGTTTTGATGAATAACCATTTAATTATGATACCACAAATCAGAAAAAAGAAAAATCTTTTCTTTTTTTGAAATTTTTCTGAACCGTTTTTTTGGATATAACGTATATAAGGTGAAAAGAAATTGTGCTATACTTTACCGCATATCAAAAAAATTTTTACTGGCAGGAAAGGAGAACGAGATGAATGCAGAGGAAGTGTCCCAGTTGATCACCCTTTACGGGAATGATGTATACCGCTTTTCCAGGAAACTTTTTATGGGTTCTGCAGAGGCAGATGATTTATATCAGCAGACTTTTTTAAATCTTCTGGAGCATAATTATATCCTGGATCAGCAGAGAAATCCCCGGGCTTTGCTTTTTTCTGTTGCATATCATCTGTATAAAAGTCAAATAAGGAAACAGGCGAGACGTTTTTCCATAGTTCCCCGGGTTCCGCTTGATGCAGCAAAGGACCTGCCGTCTCCGGGGCAGCAGCCGGAAGAAACCGCCATAAAAGAAGAGGAGGCAGATTTCATCCGCCGGGCTGTAAAGCAGCTTCCCGATAAATTCAGGATACCTGTTCTTCTCTTCTATGCCTTTGATCTGTCTATAGAAGAAATTGCAAGAGTTGAAATGATACCAAAAGGAACCGTGAAAAGCAGGCTTTTTAAAGCCAGAGAAATGCTAAGAAAGGAGTTGGAAATCCATGGATATAAACCATGATCTGGATGAAAAATTAAAAAATGCACTGACCACCTGTGAACAGGTTCCCTCAGAGCTGAACCGAAACCTAGAAAAACTGCTGCAAACGGAAAAAAGTCCCTGGAAAATTTCACTGTGGTTTCTTCCAGGACTGGCAAACACTTGTCTGTGGGCAGCTGCGGCACTGTTTATTATTCTGTTTTTGGAAAGCGGATTCTTACAGAAAACATTACTTTTCTGGTGTTTTGATATGATTCTTTCAGGAGTCCTTTTATCCGGGGCAGCTTACCATTTTACTGATATAAAAGCATCCTTATCCATAACAATTTCAGAAAGGAGAAAAAAAGAATGTCCGAATTAACAGTCATTATCTGTCTGATTATTGCCATTGTCCTTTCAGCCCTTGCCTTTTCTGTTACCTTTTATATTTGGATATATAAAGACGCCTGTGCGCATGGACAAAAAGGTTCTCTCTGGGTAGTGATCGCTGTACTCACCTCTCCGGTGATCGGCTGGCTGATTTACTTTCTTGCCGTGCGCAGGCAGGCGTTTGTCCTGTGTCATAACTGCGGTCATCTCATCATAAAAAGTGCTCAGTACTGTGAAAACTGCGGTTCTGTCAACATCAAAGATAATCTTCCGGCAGAAGCCAAATCCCCCTCTTTCTGGAAGTATTTCATTTCCGGGCTGATCAGTTTTCTGATCCTGATCGCATGTATCGCAGCTCTCTTGATCTATTCCGTTTTGGGAAGCGGTATTTCCTTTGACAGCGGTCCTCTGGCTTCTCTGAACACCGGCTATGTTATAGGAAATATGGAAACCAAATGGGACGGTATCTGGAGCATAAAATCAAGCAAAGCAAGCGATGGCTACCATCATGATACAACGTTTAAGCTGGAAGACCCTGAAAACGAAGTATTAGAAGCAGATATTTCCTGTGAAAAAGGCGAACTGACCCTGGAATTGATCCAGGAAGATCAGAAAAGTTCTCTGGATGTAAGTGATCTGTCCCAGCCTCTGGAATATCCTCTCTCAGAATTCCGGGAAGGAAAAATCCGTGTGCGTCTGACCCGGCACGGAGCAGAAAATATCAGCGCAAAGATCTGCATACAAAAGGAAGATTAACGTAAAAAGGAAGATCCAAGATTACTCAGAATCCAGGTATCTTCCTTTTTATGTATACAGAGTCCTGTAAGTGGAAAAAACTGCAGCATTTTTACATTTCTGCTCCGTACTTTGATAAAAGCGCTTCATATGCCGCTAAAACACGGTCATTGAAGCAGACAAAAAGAATCACTTCGGGAGCCTCTTTTCTGTGTTCTTCTGCCCATTTTTTTACCGTGGTCCAGGCAATTTCCGCTGCCTGATCCACGGGATATCCGTAAACTCCGGTACTGACAGACGGAAAGGCCACAGACTTACAGGCATATTTTGCTGCAAGATCCATGCAGTTTATGTAAGAATCTGACAGAAGTTCTGCCTCTCCCCTGTCTCCTCCATGCCAGACCGGTCCTGGAGTATGGATCACATATTTGGCGGGAAGCCGATAGCCTTTGGTGATCTTTGCCATTCCTGTGGGACAGCCGTGAAGGGTTCTGCATTCTTCCAGAAGTTCCTTTCCGGCTGCTCTGTGGATGGCTCCGTCCACACCTCCGCCTCCCAGCAGGGAGGTATTTGCCGCATTCACAATGGCATCGCATCTGACTTTTGTAATATCTCCCCGGATAATTTCAACACGCATTTCTTTTAATCCTCATAGTCCAAGCATACTCTGTCTGTCACATAGGGACGCACATAAGTATCCGCCACCTTCACATGTTCCGGATGTATGCCGTAAGCAGCCACGTCTTCCGGTTTTTCCAGGGTAGTTATAAGGGCAACATCGTGAGTGCTGGAATTCATGGGGTGCTTTACAAAATCTACAGTTAAAAGCCCGGGGACTTTTCCCACCAGCCCCTTCAGATTGTCAGCCATTGCATCAGCAAGTACGTCTTTTTTTCCTTCCTCAATCTCTGGTTTAAATTTCCACATAACAATATGATGTACCATAACATTCTCTCCTTTTTCTCTTGTTTATCGCTGCAGATTCGTATCTCCGGATTTCATGATACGCAGCACATCTGCCTCCGTTATCACATTGAAATCCTGCTGGATCATCAGTTTCATCACGCTGGCAGTGATAGAAAAATCAATCAGTGCCTGCGGTGTAAAATCATGAAGCAGACCGTGAAGCAGACCGCCTGCAAAAGCGTCTCCGGCGCCTACCGCCTCCAGACTATGCACTGTATGTACCGGGCTTTCATAGAACTTTCCGTCTTTCAGATAAATTCCCATCCATTCGCCGTCTTCTGCACTATGCATATTCCGCAGCACACTTGCAACTGCCTGACAGCCCGGATATTGTTTTAAGATCTGGGCCATCCCCTCTTTATAGGTCTCAATCTGATCAATTCCGTGTTCCATATCTCCGTCAAAAGCATGGATTCCAAGAGCAGACTCAAAATCTTCGTCATTGGCAATGCACAACGTTACATAATTCATCAGCTCTTTCATAACCATT
>CALWHD010000163.1 GCA_944380235.1 uncultured Blautia sp. | reverse complement strand
ATTTGAATGGAATCACCCTGCATTTTCAGATGTCCCTTTTCCAGCCAGACCACCTTGGAGCACAGGCTCTGTACCTGATCAATACTATGGGATACAAACAAAAGCGTTGTGCCATGTTCTTTCATTCTGCGGATACGCTCCTCGCATTTCTGCTGAAACTGAAAATCTCCTACTGACAATACCTCATCTACAATGAGGATATCCGGCTGTCCGATAGTGGCAATGGCAAAGGCAAGTCTGGAAACCATACCGGAGGAGAAGTTCTTCACCGGAACATTCATAAAATCTTTTAATTCTGAAAAATCTACAATGTCATCATAGTACCGTTCCATCTCCTCCCTGGCATATCCCAGGATGGCACCATTCAGAAAAATATTTTCTCCCGCTGTCAGGTCATAATCAAAACCTGCCCCCAGCTCAATAAGAGGCGCAACGCTTCCCCTTACTGTCACTGTACCTTTGGTAGGCTTTAAAACTCCTGCGATAATTTTCAGCATCGTACTCTTGCCGCTTCCGTTCAAGCCGATCAGCCCCAGAGACTCTCCTCTTTCCAGAGAAAACGACACGTCCTGAAGAGCCCAGAATTCATTGTAGGAAATCTGTTTTTTCAGTGTCTTGATAAAGTATTCCTTAAAACTGTCAAACTTCTCTGACGCCATATTAAATTTCATCGAAACCTGGTTTACTTCTATAATTGTATCCTTATTCATGGAATTACTCCCTATAAATTCAAAATAAATTCGTCCTGCTTCTTATAAAAAATGATAAGTCCGATCACAAGAGCAATGACTGCTTCAACAGCCCCCAGCCCCAGCTGCCACAGATGCGGAAGAGAATTATACAGCATCAGATCCCGGAACATATCCAGATAATTGGTAATAGGGTTTGCCCACACCACATAAACCATCCATTGCGGAAGGATAGACATAGGATAAATAACCGGTGTCAGATACATCAGCGCTGTAATAAACACAGAGTACAGATGCATAATATCCCTGAACTTTACCACGACAGCAGAAAGAATAAGGGATATTCCCAGAGAAAAAATAATCAGCATACACATTGGAATCACAGACAAAAAGGCCGTCCAGTGCAGCTCTGCTCTCATTGCCGCCATAACAAACAGCAGGGCGGTAAAGGATGCCATCAGGTTGATCACACTGGAAACTACCCTGGAAAGTACGAAAAGATATTTAGGAACATATACCTTTTTGATCAGCGGCGCATTCATAATGATTGCTCCCATGGAATTGTTTGTCGCATCTGAATAGAAATTAAAGATAAGCTGCCCGCTTAACAGATACAGCGGAAAGTTTTCTATATTAAATTTGAAAAGATTTGAAAACACCACTGAAAGCACGATCATCATAAGCAGGGGATTCAGCAGTGTCCAGAGCACGCCCATAATGGACCTGCGGTATTTAATTTTAATGTCTCTCGCCACCAGTTCATTGAGAAGCGGCCGAAACCTTTTAAAATTTTCTATATATGTTGACAAATCAGCACCTCCGCTATTCTTTCCTTTATACGCAAGTATTTTATAAGTTTACACCATTTGTTACCAGAAATCAACTAACTGCAGCCTTATTTCTTAACATTTTAGTAATATATTTACAGAAAATTCAAGATTCTTTCCGCAATAAAGACTGCTGCACAGGCAAATACAGCCACTGTCACCAGACTTTTCTTTCTCATTGCAAGAATGACCGCAGCAGTAAATCCTGCCAATGCTGATACAGGCGACTCTGTGGCATAAAGGATTGCCGGAAATGTCATTGCAGTCAGACATGCATAAGGAATATAGTATAGAAATGATTTAATATAAATATTATTGATCTTCTTCTGAAACAGCGTCAGCGGCAGCATACGGATCAGATAAGTCACACCTGCCATGACCAGAATATAGGCGTATATCATGACTCCTCCTCCTTTACGGGAAACAGCACTGCCCCTATGGCAGAGGCAAGGACTGTACAGATAATGATCATAAAACCAGAGGAAAGTTCTCTCAGTACCGGAAGGTAATAAAAAGCAGTGCTGAATATCAGCGCCAAAACGACCACAATCCTCACTGCATTCACTTCCTTTGCCACAGGAACGACAATGGCAATAAACATACCGTACAGTGCCACTCCCAGCGCACTCCGTACTGCTGCGGGAAGAAGTGTACTGGCTACCGCCCCTGTAAAGGTTCCTCCTACCCATCCGCAGACAGGGAGCAGAATAAGTCCATACATAAAGAATTGCCCTACCATCCCGTTTTTAGAACTGGCCACTGCAAAAATTTCATCTGTGTTGCCATAAGCGATAAGAAGTCTGTGACGTGTCTTTACCGAAGGGGCAAATTTCTGAGACAATGCCAGGGACATAAGTCCATAGCGAATATTAATAACCAGTTGTGTCAGCGCCATCTCAAAGAGAGAAGCCCCTGAAAGGATAACCGTCAGTCCTGCAAACTGTCCTGCTGATGTAAGATTCAGAAGGGAAATCAGCACTGCATGAAAGGGAGAGATTCCATTATTTACTGCCAGCATTCCAAAAGTAAAACTCACGGAAAAATATCCCAGGGCAATAGGAATTCCATCTTTCAGCCCTTCTCCAAAACGATCGTGTACCATATCTTTTATTTTCTCCTCATTGTATATCCATTCATACAAAAACTGCTGCCTGCACTGACCCTTCCGGTACAGATGCCGCAGCAGTTTTGTCCTTTTATTCTCCCAGTCCGCTTTCAATGGCCTTAACTAAGGTTTCCAGCGCCAGTTCCTCATCTTCTCCTTCACACTCCAGCTCAATCTCATCACCGCATTTTACACAGGCGCCAAGTACACTCAGCACACTTTTTGCGTTGGCAGTGCCTCCTGCGAAGTGAAAGGTGATCAAAGATTTGAATTTCATTGCTTCCTTGCAGAGAATTCCTGCCGGTCTCAAATGAAGACCTGTAGGATTTTTAATGATTACTTTTTTTCTGCACATAAAATCACTTCCCATCTTCTGTCTGTTTACTGGTCTCTGCTGCTTTTACCAGCCTTACCGATACAGTAATATCCTCTACCTGTTCATAGCCGTCAGGCAGCGTCACCTGAACCGGTACATCCCATTCACCCTCTTTATAATTCTGAAGATTCACAGACAATTTAATGTCTTTTGCAGTTAATTTATCAAGGTCTGCTTCTTTTCCTTTTATCCTGACAGCCACTTTTTCCTTTTCAAATACTGCATCATATTCATCCATTTTTTCGGGAACTGTGGTAATCATGGTAACCGGGATGTCAAATTCCCTGCTGTTATAAGGCAGAATCTTTGCTGTAACACTGGCAGTACTGTTAATATTTCTTGCCAGCTTAATATCTGTGGGAAGCAATTCAGTTAAATCCACACTTGTTGTAAAATCTTCACTCTCTCCGGAAACATCGATCAAATCTCCGGGAATCGTCAGCACATTTCCATCTGCTGAAAAGGCTTCCAATGCTTCATCTGTACCTGCGATACTGATGGTAGACGGTGTGGACTCTACAGAATTTACCTCATAACCGTTTTCCGGTTCTCCTGAATACTCTGCTTCTATCTTCACATTAGTCTGAACTTTCCACAGGTCAACGCGGACTTTTACTTTGTTATCTTCGATTCCGCTTAAATTCAGCGCTGCCAGCTGCTTGTCAGTAAGCTCTTCCTGATTTTTATCGTAAATCTGGAGATCCGATTCCACAAGAGTGTCCTCTGTCATATTGCTCACGTCGATTCTGGCTACTACCCGGTCAATCTTATTGACAAGGGAAGCCGGACCTGAGATATCCACCACCTCTGGTTCTGCCTTTGCGCTCCCTACCTCATAATTTTTATCCGGCAGTGTATCTCCGTAGGTTGTATAAATAGTCTGTTCTGTAGTAACTTTTTCTTCCACATCTATGGGTATATTTCCCGGATTCACGGTAATATCCTCTACACTGGTATCTGTGCACTGGGCTGTCACAGGAACCATCACAGGAGTAGTATCCATGGAGATGATCTGGGTCATATCCGCCTGGGCAGTGATATCCTCCTCATCCAGATCCTTAATCACAGAACTCTTCGCCTGAATGGTCACATTCACCGTATCCTTGCCCTCTGTCAGCGACGGAATCTGAGAATTACTTTCCAGATAAGAAGCATTGGTGATCGTCACGGGAATATTATAAAACGTTATTTCTGTAACAGGATCTTCCATATTCGTGACAATAAGCCAGGTAAAAGCGGCAATCACAAAGGAAAGGATTTTCAGGGTTGTTTTATTGATCAGATTTCTTTTCATTTTTTACCAACCCCCTCCATAGTTTTTTCTTTGTCTTTTCGATTACCTTTTTATTCTGCTCTTCTTCCAGAATTTTTCTCAGTTCCTCCTTATCTACGCCGACTCTCAGCTTTCCTCCGCCTGCCACTGATACTCTTCCTGTCTCTTCGGAAACCACAATAGTAAGGGAATCGCTTACCTCACTGATTCCCACAGCCGCTCTGTGCCTTGTGCCAAGATTTTTACTCAGTTCCATATTATCGGAAAGGGGCAGATAGCAGGTAGCTGCTACAATCCTGTCTCCTCTCATAATCACAGCGCCGTCATGCAGGGGTGTATTATGCTCAAAAATATTGATCAGAAGCTGGCTGCTGATTATGGAGTCCAGATTAATCCCTGTTCTGATGTATTCTGTAAGAATTGTCTCTTTTTCAATAACGATCAGTGCGCCAGTCTTTACTGCTCCCATCTCAAAGCACGCTCTTACAATCTCATTGATTGTTCTGTCACTGTAGCGTCCTTCTGTTTCTTTCTTTCCACTGTCAAAAGGTATCAGGGAACTGACCACCTTTTTATGTCCCAGTTCCTCAAGGGCTTTTCTCAATTCCGGCTGAAAAATAACCAGGATTGCCGTAATGGCATATCCGCCTATGTTGGTGACCAGCCACAGAATGGTGTTCATTTTCAGAATAAATGCGATCAAAACGAATACAAAGATAATCAAAATTCCCTTGAGCAGAGAATATGCCCTTGTATTCCTGATCCAGAGCATAAACTGATAGACAAAAAATGCAATCAAAAGAATTTCTATAATATCAATAATCTGGATTCTGGGAAAGAAAAAAGTTCCTATATAACGCTCCATAATTCCAGATAAACTATCCATTCTTTCACCCCCTTGTATTTACTCCAGCACTGAATACTTTCTACAGATCTTTCAGTGACTCCTCCAGCTGCTTCTCAAAATCGAATTCCGGTTCTTTCACAGCTCCCTCTGATACATCATCACTCTCTGTCTTATCATTGCCTGCTTCTCCCTCAGCACCTTTCTCAGAAGAAATTTTCTTAATTCTCTTTTCCTTCTGTGCCACTACAGATTTTGGAACAGCCTTTACATAATATACATATTCATCATCTTCGAACTGTGTAGTCTCACTTCTGGAATAATCAATTCCAAGAACAAAAAATTCGATTACCAGCCCTACGACAACAGCCCCCAATGCTCCGGCGATCATCTCTCCAATGTTGAGATGTACATCCAGAAACATGCTGCCCAGGATCATAATTACAATATACGCAATAGCCCCCGTGGCATTTGCAGCCCTCCAGGAATAGTCAAAGGAGCACCTGGAAATCAGATATACCAGCATCAGTACTACCAGGAAAGAGATCACATACAGCCACATTTCCTGGTTTTTCATCAGACCATCCAGCAGAAGCTGAAGTTTCTGTGCAGCCTCTGTCTCCTTTGCCTGAAGAACACTGCTCTTTTCTTTTACCACATCCATAAAAAAGTAGAGAATAACTCCGCAGCATGCGGGAACTGCACAAGACGGTCCTCTCAGAAGGCCGCCGCCCATGGGAACCGCCGCCGGTATATGTAACGAAAAAGATGTAGGTGCCAAAATCATGGCAAGATTGTCTTTTGACGTAAATCTTAAAAATAAGATCATCAGCAGTATCATAAGAAGCAGGGCAAATGCCGCCACCTCCACTCCTACTGCATAGCAGTGTCCAATGATCAGAACACAGCCCACCACTGTCATGGCGTTTATAGGCAGTATTGCACAGATAACTGACAAAATCAGCACCACAAAAATATTGTCCAGTTTTTCCAGAAATCCCAGTTTGGAATTAATCCCCAGGAAAACAGCCAATGCCAGCAAAAATTTCAGTGCCGGTACGATCCATGTGTCATATTCCCCATAAATATCTCTGATTTTCTGCTTTAATTCTAATAACGCTGTCATGCCTGCTTCCTCCTACCCATGAGTTTTCCTGTTCTGCGTTCCTCTCTTTCGTAAATTTTCTGCAGCTGGCTCAGGTTCTTGTAATATCCCTGAATCCCTTTCTGCGCTCTGGAATACTTTACAGAACAATAAATATAGGTCAGCAGGCTGTATACTACAAGCATGCCGACATAAACTCCCACAGCCTTTACTCCCAGCAGCACCAGATTCATCTTATGAATATTTTCCATAAGATAATCCAGTCTGTAGCCAATATAGACCAGAAGCAGCAGTCCATAGGCAATAGTAGTCAGAAAAAAATTCTTGATCAGCGCCAGTCCGATATAATCACTTCTATAATAATTGCTGATAGCCAGATGTTCTTTTCCTTCTCCTGCTTCATATGCTGCAAGCTTATTCATCTTTTTGATTTTCTGTTCATTCAGCATATTCGTTCCTCTTTTCCTGATTTTACTTTTCAAGTAGTCCTATACATATAAAATGATACTCATACTTAATGCATTATATCATATCCCCAGGAAATGAATCAAGACTTACACAAAGATTCCTTGTGGTCCCCCTGCTGTTCTATACCGGTCTGTCTCGGCCCACAGCAATTGTAAGAAAATAAACCTCCTTCGCGCCGGCATTCCTCAGGCACTGTGCCGCGGCGTCCAGAGTTGCTCCTGTAGTATAAATGTCATCTGTTAAAAGGATATTTTTCCCATTTACACTTTCTGTACCGCTTTTTCTGATGCAGAATGCATCCTTCATATTATTTTTTCTCTCTGAAGGGTTCAATTCTTTCTGCGGCTTTGTATTTTTCCTCCTGTACAGACTCCGGATGTTAACAGGAATATCCAGCTTATCCCCAATAGATCGTGCAATAATTTCTGCCTGATTGTATCCCCTCTTTTCCTGTCTTCTTCTGTGCAGAGGTACCGGAATCAGCATTTCTATCTTCCACTGTGCTATTTCCTTTTGGGCGTATAGCGCAGCAAATTCTCCATAAAAAACGCCGTATTCTTGTCTTTGTCCATATTTCAGCTGATAAAGGGAATTTTGAATGATGGGATTATAAGGAAAAATTCCTATCCCCTTTTTGAAATGATGACTGATACGCCGACAGTCCCCGCAGTATTCTTCCTGGGGGTCTTCCAGCGGTTTAGAACAGATGCAGCACCGGGGTCCCTGAACAGGGACCAGCTTTTCTCTGCATTTTGTACAGATCCTCTGTCCTCTCGGCGCTGCAATGTCATGGCATACGGGACAGCGCCTGGGATATAGGATATTCAGGAGCGTCTCTCCTGTCTTGCTTCTTTTTCTCAATACGTCTCCCTTATTCTTACATCCAGAGCCGTATAACGGCTCTGCTCCATTTTGTTGTTTTCCATTTCATAAAAAGTTTTTTCGTCACCCACAAGAGTGACACATTTTCTGGCACGGGTTACCGCTGTATAAAGAAGATTTCTGTTCATCAGCATTCTTGGACCTCCCAAAAGAGGGATCACCACTGCCGGATATTCACTTCCCTGTGCTTTGTGTATGGTGATGGCATAGGCAAGTTCCAGCTCATCCAGCTGTTTGAAGGAATATTCTGCAAATCTGCATTCATCAAACTCCACAGTCACAGTCTCTGCAAAGGTATTGATCTCTCTCAGTATTCCGGTATCGCCATTAAAAACACCAACACCCTTCTCAACAGGAATTCCGTACTTTCCGCGCACTTCCCATTCAATCTGATAGTTATTCTTGATCTGCATCACCTTATCGCCTTCCCTGAAAAGGCCGTCACCGTGCTCTCTTTCTTTTTTTTCCGGGGAAGATGGATTCAAATACTGCTGGAGGATCTTATTCAGCCTTTCCACTCCCAGCATTCCTTTCCTCATAGGCGTGAGCACCTGAATATCATAAACAGATGCATCCACAAATTTAGGCAGCTTCTTTTGGATCAAAGTGAGAACTACGCTGATGATCACATTGGCATCATAGCGCCTGAGGAAAAAGAAATCCATACTTTTATTGTCCAGAGCCACCGGAACACCCTGATTGATCTTATGGGCATTTACTACGATATCACTCTGAGAAGCCTGTCGGAAAATCTTCACCAGTTCCACCACCGGAAATTTTTCTGAACGTATGATGTCTTTCAGAACACTTCCCGGTCCCACACTTGGAAGCTGATTTACATCCCCTACCAGAATCAGCCTGGTTCCCGGGACCACTGCCAGCAGCAAAGCATGCATAAGAAAAATATCTACCATGGACATCTCATCAATGATAATCACATCTGCCTCCAAAGGATTCTGGGCGTTTCTCTCAAAATGTATACTGCCGGAAGATTCCTCAGGCAGCCCGTTCAGCTCCAGCAGACGGTGTATCGTCTTTGCTTCGTATCCCGTCGCCTCTGTCATTCTCTTCGCCGCCCTCCCCGTAGGCGCTGCCAGATAAATATCCAGCCCCTCCAGTTCAAAGTAACGGATAATAGCGTTGATGGTAGTAGTCTTCCCTGTTCCCGGTCCTCCGGTAATCACTAAAAGACCGTTTTTCGCAGCTTCCAGTACTGCATTTTTCTGCTTTTCATCCAGTTCTATGTTCTCCGCCCGTTGAATTCTCTCCAGATTGTCATATACTTGTCTTTCATTGACAGAATCTTTCAGATTCAGTTCATGAAGCATCTGTGCCACATGGAGTTCCACCTGATAATACTGGCTGGCATAGATGATCTGCTCCCGCTCACCGCCGGTTTTCTCCAGTTCCTTAACCGTTACTTTTCGGTCCATGGCAAGATCCATGACATGTTTTTCCATATAATCCGCCTGTACACCCAGAAGTTTTTCTGCACGATTCAGCAGAATCTGCTTAGGAAGGTATACATGCCCTTCTGCCGCTGCCTGCAGCAATATGTAAAGAAGCCCACTTCGAATGCGATAATCCGAATCTGTATGAATACCGATCCTGGCTGCAATCTCATCTGCGATCTTAAATCCCACTCCGGCAATGTCCTCTGCCATTTTATACGGGTTTTCTTTCAGAATGCTGTACATATCCTGCCTGTACTGCTGGTAGATCTTTGCTCCCAGTGTCTGAGAAATTCCATACTGCTGAAGAAACATCATCGCCTTGCGCATATCTGATTTTTCTTCTACCTGTTCCGCAATCTCACGCGCCTTCCTCTCACTGATCCCTTTTACCTCAGCCAGCCGTTCCGGCTCTTCTTCTATGATACGCAGAGTATCGTCACCAAATTTTCTCACGATCCTGGCTGCAAGGGCTGCTCCCACGCCCCGGATTGCTCCGGAGCCTAGATATCGTTCCATCGCCTGGGAATCCTGAGGAATCACTGTTTCGTAGGAAACCACTGAAAACTGTCGTCCATAGGCAGGATGCTTCTTATAGCTTCCTTTTGCCCTGATATTTTCTCCTTCATTCAGATACTGAAATATACCCACACAGGTGATTTCCTCACCATCTGCCACCAGGTTTGCCACCGTATAGCCGTTTTCCTGGTTCCGATATATAATATGTTCCACAAATCCTTCAATGGTTTCTTCCACCTTTTTTCCCTCTGCTTCCTTTCAGAAAGCAGTCAAAAAAACTACTTTCCGTTTATCTTGCTCATCAACTCCATATACTGGCCTGTCCCCACAGCAACTGCCAGTGCCGGTTCTTCTGCTACTACTGTATTGATTCCTGTTTCTTCTTCGATAAGCTCCTCCAGACCAGCTAGAAGAGCTCCGCCGCCTGTGAGTACAATTCCTCTTTCTGCCACATCCGCAGCCAGCTCCGGAGGTGTTTTTTCCAGAATGCTGTGTATCGTTTCCATAATCTGACCCGTAGCGTCCTTTAACGCCTCCCGGATTTCTTCAGACGTCAGGCTGATACTTTTTGGAAGTCCTGTGACTGTATCCCTTCCTTTAACTTCCATAGTTCTGGGCTGTGGCGACGCATGGACGGTTCCAATCTGAATCTTGATATCTTCAGCTGTCCTCTCTCCGATCATCAGATTATGTTTCTTCCGTACATAACGCATAATCGCCTCATCAAAATTATCTCCTGCAACTTTAATAGAGGTGGATACTACAGTGCCTCCCAGGGAAATCACCGCCACATCCGTAGTTCCTCCGCCGATATCCACGATCATATTGCCGAAAGGTCTGGTAATGTCAATCCCTGCTCCGATAGCTGCCGCAATTGGTTCTTCGATAATGGACACTTCCCGCGCTCCAGCCTGATAGGTAGCTTCTTCCACTGCTTTTTTTTCCACTTCTGTAATTCCGCTGGGCGCACAGATACTGATACGCGGTTTTCTGAAAGCCCTTTTCCCGATTGCCTTGGAAACAAAGTATTTCAACATCTTCTCCGTAACTTCATAATCCGAGATAACACCCTGTCTCAGCGGACGTACCGCCACAATATTTCCCGGTGTTCTCCCAATCATCTGGCGTGCTTCTTCACCCACTGCCCGGATCTTATTATTGTCTTTATCATATGCGACTACAGAAGGCTCCTTTAAAACAATGCCCTTTCCCTTCACATATACAAGGATACTGGAGGTCCCCAGATCTATTCCAATATCTGATGCTGCCATGCAACTACCCCTTTCTTTCATTCCTTTATCCATTCCCACTTATTATATCCAACTTCCCCTGTATTGAAAAGGGGCAATCATCTCAAATATTTTGACACATACTGACCCGTATAGGAGACAGGGTTCGCCGCAACCTCCTCCGGTGTTCCCTGAGCGATCACAGTTCCCCCTTTATCGCCTCCTTCAGGTCCGATATCGATGATATAATCTGCTGTTTTTATCACATCCAGATTATGCTCGATCACTACCACAGTATTTCCACCTTCTGCCAGACGCTGAAGAATCTCGATCAGCTTGTGGACATCGGCAAAATGCAGACCTGTGGTAGGCTCATCCAGAATGTAGATGGTCTTTCCTGTGCTTCGTTTGCTCAGTTCTGTGGCAAGCTTGATTCTCTGTGCTTCTCCTCCGGAAAGCTCAGTGGAAGGCTGACCCAGCCGGATATAAGAAAGTCCTACGTCATACAGCGTCTGGATTTTTCTTTTAATAGAAGGTACATGGTCGAAAAACGCCAGTGCCTCCTCCACTGTCATATTCAACACATCATAAATACTTTTTCCTTTGTATTTTACCTCCAGTGTCTCCCTGTTATACCTTTTTCCATGGCAGACTTCACAGGGTACATAGACATCCGGCAAAAAGTGCATCTCTATCTTCAGGATACCGTCACCGCTGCAGGCTTCACAGCGTCCTCCCTTCACATTAAAACTGAATCTTCCCTTCTTGTAGCCTCGCGCCTTGGCATCTGCTGTAGCCGCAAATAAATCCCTGATCTGATCAAAAACTCCTGTATATGTTGCAGGGTTGGACCGTGGAGTTCTCCCGATGGGAGACTGATCAATATCAATGACTTTGTCAAGCTGCTCCACGCCTTCGATGCACTTATGTCTGCCCGGAATAGTCCTGGCATGGTTCAGCTTTCTCGCAAGACTCTTGTAAAGAATCTCATTGACCAGAGAACTTTTTCCTGATCCGGAAACACCTGTCACGCATGTCATCACTCCCAGAGGGATCTTCACATCTATGTTTTTCAGGTTATTCTCAGCTGCCTTTCTAATGGTCAGCCAGCCGGCCGGCTTTTTCCTTTCTTCCGGAACGGGAATCTTCAGTTCTCCGCTTAAGTATTTTCCGGTGATAGAATGAGGATTTTTCATAATCTCCTCTGCTGTTCCGACCGCTACCAGCTGCCCTCCGTGCTCTCCTGCACCGGGACCGATATCCACAACGCAGTCTGCCTCCCGCATAGTATCCTCATCATGCTCTACCACGATCAGGGTATTGCCCAGATCTCTCAGATGTTTTAAAGTATTTAACAGTTTATCATTGTCTCTCTGATGAAGACCAATGCTGGGTTCATCCAGAATATAGGCAACTCCCACAAGACCGGATCCGATCTGAGTGGCGAGCCGAATCCTCTGTGCCTCCCCTCCGGAAAGAGTTCCGGTGGCTCTGGAGAGTGTAAGATAATTCAGTCCCACGTTGACCAGGAATCCTACTCTTGCCCGGATTTCCTTTAAGACCTGTTCTCCGATCATCAGCTGTGTAGGCGTAAGCTGAAGATTTTCAATAAATCCCTGAAGCTTTTCCACGGACATAGAAGTTACCTCGTGAATATTCTTTCCTCCCACCGTCACAGCAAGAGCTTCCGGTTTCAGCCTCTGACCTTTGCAGGAGGGACAGGGCGTGATACGCATAAAAGTCTCATATTCCTGCTTCATGGAATCGGAACCTGTTTCCCGGTATCTGCGCTCTACATTTTTGATCAGACCTTCAAATGCCACATCATAAACACCCTCTCCCCGCTGTCCTTTATAGTGTACCTTGATTTCCTTCCCGCCGGTTCCATAGATCAGAACATCCTGTATTTTTTTAGGATATTCCTCAAAAGGGGTATCCAGATCAAATCCGTATTCCTCCGACAGGGCATCCAGAATTGCCCTGGTAAAACTCCCCTTGTCTGTACAGGACTGCCAGCCCAGCACTGTAATGGCTCCCTGTGAAATGCTCAGACTTTTGTCCGGGATCATCAGGTCCACATCAAATTCCATTTTATATCCCAGTCCAAAACACACCGGGCAGGCACCGAAAGGATTATTAAAAGAAAAGCTTCTGGGTTCAATCTCATCAATACTGATGCCGCAGTCCGGACAGGAAAAACTCTGACTGAAATTAATAGTGTTCCCGTCCATAGTGTCTACCACAAGACGCCCTTCCGCCAGATTCAGCACCGTTTCAATGGAATCTGTCAGCCTTTTTTCAATTCCTTCTTTTATAATCAGCCTGTCTACAACGATCTCAATATTATGTTTGATATTCTTGTCAAGCTTGATCTCCTCACTCAATTCATAAACACTGCCGTCCACCTGGACTCTTACATAACCGCTTTTCCTTGCCTGTTCAAAGAGTTTTGCATGGGTTCCCTTCCTTCCCCTCACTACAGGTGCCAGAAGCTGTATCCTTGTCCGCTCCGGAAGACTCATAATGCTGTCCACCATCTGATCTACGGTCTGTTTTTTGATCTCGCGTCCGCACTTGGGACAGTGGGGTATGCCGATCCTTGCGTACAAAAGTCTGAAATAATCGTAGATTTCTGTCACAGTCCCTACTGTGGAACGAGGATTCCTGTTGGTCGATTTCTGATCAATGGAGATTGCCGGAGAAAGTCCCTCAATGCTTTCCACATCCGGCTTCTCCATCTGCCCCAAAAACTGCCGCGCATAGGAGGAAAGAGACTCCATATATCTCCTCTGTCCTTCCGCATAAATAGTGTCAAAAGCAAGAGAACTCTTCCCTGAACCGCTTAATCCTGTAAGGACCACCAACTGGTCTCTGGGAATATCTACATCCAGATTCTTCAGGTTATTTTCATTTGCCCCGCGGATCTTAATGTATTGCCGGGGCTGTATTTTCACTGCCATATCTGTACCTCTCTCAATTTATTTCTCTTATCTATAAGTATTACTCTATGTGAAATCATTATACCATGCGCGCAGGAAAGGAAGCGGCGCCTCCGGCGGCATTTACTTTTCAAGCCATGGCTCCGGTATAATCTTCGCGCAGCGAAGCAGGGCGACTTTTCGCCCTGGATTGCACTTCTTCTGCAATCATTATACCACGCGCCGCCCATTTTTCAAACATTTGTTCTGTTTTTATAATTCACAAAAATCCGATTCAAAAAACTGTCATTTCTGTCTAATCTTCCAGTCTCTGATTTCCGTGAAGAAAGAAAAAGCACCACAAACCTGCAGCGCTTTTTCTTTAACAGTCCGGAAGTTTTCTTATACCTGCCCCATATTTTTCTGTACGTCTTTTCTGTCTGCGGAACAGATATACTGCATGATATCCCGTCTTGTTATAATCCCTATAAAATTTTTCTGATCATCGACTACCGGAACAAAGTTCTGACGCATTGCTTTCTCCAGCATATCTTCCATGTCTGAATCTACTCTCACAGGAGCATAATCGGCACGGCGTTTAAAAGAAAGTATGGGCACATCCTCTGCATCCTTTAAGTTCAGATTACTCCGTTCTTTAATCCCCCATAATAGATCGCCTTCCGTAATTGTACCTACATATTTCCCCCGTTCATTGATAATGGGGATGCAGGAATATTTATGGTATTCCATTTTTTCTAAAACCTGTCTCAGAGTATATGTATCATAAATATACGCCACATCACTTTTGGGGGTAAGAAAAAATAAAATATTCATAGTACCCTCCCTGTTTACTTCTTGTTTCATTTTGCCACACCCGGAGGATAAAATCCAGAAGCAAACCGTAAAAATATCATTAAAATTCTATGAACAAAATTCCATCAAATCATTAGTCAAACAGAAATTCTGAGAGTACCGCATTGCTCACCAGAATCCCTTCCTCCGAAAGAAAAATTCTGTCTTTTTTCTCTTTCAGCAAACCATTTTCAAAACCTTTATAAAGTGCCTTTTCATACACCAGATCCAGATCCTGTCCGAAGTTCCTGCGGAATTCTTTTCTGGAAACGCCCCTGGTCTTTCTGAGGCCAAGAAACATAAACTCTTCCATTTGTCTGGCTTCTTCCAGAAACTCAACATTCTCCCGCATAGTCTTTGGATTCTCACAGCGCTCAAGATATTTTTTTATATCTCTTGTATTGCTCATCCGGATATTTCGTACCATGGAAGAGGCTCCAAGTCCCAGTCCCAGATAATCTGCCCTCTCCCAGTATTTCAGATTATGTCTGGACTCTCTTCCCGGTTTTGCATAGTTGGATATCTCATACTGTTCAAATCCATACTCTTTCAGAATTTTTCCCGTGGAAAGATAGATTTCCCTGCTTTCTTCCTCATCCGGAAGCAGCTCCGGGTGTCCGGCATATTCTTCATAGAATCTGGTTCCCTCCTCCAATATCAGCTGATAGACAGAGATATGTTCAAGTTTCTGTCCCGCCAGAGTCTCCAGTTCTTTTTCCCATTTTTCCCGTGTCTGTCCCGGTATGGAAGAGATCAGGTCTGCGCTGATATTGTCAAAAGACGCCTCCCTTGCCATGGAAAGTCCTTCAAGAAACTCTTCCCAGGTATGGATACGTCCCAGCATCTTCAAATTATCATTGTCCGTGGACTGAAGCCCCATACTTAACCGATTGACTCCGCATTGTTTCCAGACATCCAGCTTTTCCCGGGTGATGGTTCCCGGGTTTGCCTCTATGGTAATCTCCGGCTGTTTTTCTATTTGAAAGGTACCACGTACTTCATCAAAGATTCTCTCTGCCTGTGCCGGATCTAATACAGAAGGACTCCCTCCTCCTACAAACACCGTGGAAACTTTGTATCCTTCTGCAAATTCCCGGTAGCTTCTGATCTCTTTTATCAGAGCGCTCACATATGCCTCACGTTCCTCTTCTGTCCCTTTCCAGGATAAAAAATCACAGTATCCGCATTTTTGTATGCAGAATGGAATATGAATATATAATCCCAGATCTTTTCTCATGCTTTTTCTCTCCTGTCTGCTTTTTCCTGTTTTCAGGAGGCAGCTGTATCATAACTCAAATCCTTCCTTCCATGACTCCGGACAGCTGCATCCATGATTCCGGTTATTTATCATCCAGCTTCAGTACACTCATAAATGCTTTCTGAGGAATCTCCACATTTCCAATCTGGCGCATGCGCTTCTTTCCTTCTTTCTGCTTTTCCAGAAGTTTTCTCTTTCGGGAAATATCGCCGCCGTAACATTTTGCGAGAACATCTTTCCGCATTGCCTTAACCGTTTCTCTGGCAATGATCTTGCTTCCAATAGCTGCCTGGATCGGAATTTCGAAAAGCTGTCTCGGAATTTCCTCTTTCAGCTTTTCACACATTTTTCTTCCTCTTTCGTAGGCAGAATCCGCAAATACAATAAAGGACAGAGCATCCACCTCTTCTTTATTTACCAGAATATCCAGTTTTACAAGATTGCTCTGTTCATATCCCAGCATCTCATAATCAAAGGAAGCATATCCTCTGGACCTTGACTTCAAAGCATCAAAAAAATCGTATATAATCTCATTAAGCGGAAGATGATAATGCAGAAGGGCTCGCGTTGTTTCCATATATTCCATTCCCTGATACTGCCCTCTCCTCTCCTGGCACAGATCCATGATAGGACCTATAAATTCTGTGGTTACCATGATCTCTGCCTTGACCATTGGTTCTTCCATATATTCAATCTCAGAAGGATCCGGCAGGTTGGAAGGATTAGTCAGTTCTATCACTTCCCCATTGGTCTTGTGCACCTTATATACAACGCCTGGAGCAGTGGTCACCAGATCAAGATTATATTCTCTCTCCAGACGTTCCTGAATAATCTCCAGATGCAGCAGTCCCAGAAAACCACAGCGGAATCCAAACCCCAGGGCAATGGATGTCTCTGGTTCAAAAAACAGGGATGCATCATTTAGCTGCAGCTTCTCCAGTGCATCTCTCAGATCCTGATACTTTGCCCCGTCTGCGGGATACACTCCGCAGAAAACCATAGGGTTTACTTTCTTATATCCGGGAAGCGGTTTTTCACATGGTCTGTTATCATCTGTGATCGTGTCTCCCACTCGGGTATCCTTCACATTTTTGATGCTGGCAGTAATATAACCTACCATACCAGCAGAAAGCTCGTCACAGGGAATAAACTGTCCTGCCCCGAAGTATCCTACTTCCACAACTTCTTCTACAGCGCCGGTAGCCATCATACGGATCTTTGTTCCCTTCTTCACGGTTCCCTCCTTAATCCTGCAAAAAACGATCACACCTTTATAGGGATCGTAAACAGAATCAAAGATCAATGCCTGAAGAGGATTCTCCCGACTTCCGCCGGGTGCCGGAATCTTTGTGACAATCTGCTCCAGCACCTCTTCTATATTCAGTCCTGTTTTAGCTGAAATCTGAGGTGCATCCTGTGCTTCTATCCCGATCACATCCTCAATCTCATTAATGACACGCTCCGGATCTGCGCTTGGCAGATCGATCTTATTAATCACCGGAAACACATCCAGATCGTGGTCCAGCGCCAGATACACATTTGCCAATGTCTGCGCTTCAATTCCCTGAGCAGCGTCCACTACCAGAATGGCACCATCGCAGGCTGCCAGACTTCTGGACACCTCATAGTTAAAGTCCACATGTCCCGGAGTATCGATGAGATTGAAAATATACTCCTCTCCATCCTTTGCTTTGTATACAATACGCACTGCCTGAGATTTGATGGTAATGCCTCTCTCCCTCTCCAGATCCATATTGTCCAGAACCTGCGCCTGCATTTCCCGGTCTGTCAGCAATCCTGTCTTCTCTATAATTCTGTCTGCCAGGGTGGACTTTCCGTGGTCAATATGTGCAATGATACAAAAATTACGAATTTTACTCTGTTCAATTCCTGACACTTCCTATCTCCTCCTGTAATTTTCTTTACTTGGTTATAATCGTTGTAAAAAGCTGCATGACCGTCATAAATTGTACCAGGATCATACCCATCGCCAACTGCCGGCTGATATTCTTCTGTACTAAGATCAGCCTGTTGTTAAACAAAAAGACAGCCAAAGGCAGTACCGGCAGGAAATATCTTCCCTGGATCCCGTCTATAGAGTCTGCTGTTTTCGGGGTCCATGTAAACAGCATACTTGCCGCTATGGCCGCGGTAACCAAAAGGAAAACAACACCCATAACAGCCTTATCTGATATTTTCAGAGTATATTTTTCCTGCTGCAGGCTGGCAGCCGCCAGACACATCAGCAGAATATAAGCAATAACAAACAGCCACGCAAGATTGACATCAAACCAGGAATACACACCTCCAAATAATTGTTTTATATAAAGATCTGCACTCTGGTCAATGGTTCTTCCTATCATCATCAGTGAATTGGGAATATCTTCAAAAAACATCTCTATGGTAAAATAATTTCCCATCTCTCCTGTCACCGTCTTGGTAATCGTGGTGAGCCGGCTCAAAAGCAAAGACAGCCCTGCCACAGCCCCGGTCATGCCGCAGGTAATATAGAAATAAATATTCCTCTTAAATTTCTTTTTCGGAAACAGCAGCACCAGCAGGCCCAGAAATCCGTACACGATCTTGCAGGGAGTGATCCACGCTGTAAGAAGGAACCAAAAAAGTACATTCCATATGGTAATCCTTTTTTTCTCATATTTCAAGTACAGTGCATAGCCCGTCATAAGGAGGGCAAGCGATAATACTGTGCTGTCATAGGAATACGAAGTAGCTGTCTCCAGAGAAAAGGGCAGCAGCGCAGTGCAGAAAAGCACCATTTTCCCCAACGGGATCAGACGGATGGCAAAGTAGCAGCAAAGCAGATAGAAAATGTAGGCAAAGCACTTTCCCAAATACAGGGTAGGTATCGTTCCCAGCCCCAGCGCCATTCCCAGCGCAGTTCCCAGTGTCTGGGGAAGATGCGCGGAAAAAGGAACCTGCAGTTTTCCCCTGAAAAAGGCAGCCTGCCGGGTATCTTCTTCCATCTCCAGAAAATGTTCTGCCGAAGTATTTAAGGTATCCAACCCCAGATTTCTGGAAATACCCTCACGATTTACATCTTCCTCTCTTGCAAGCACTTTTCCTGATTCATCCGCAGGCTGCTCCCCATTTAAAATGTCGGCATAGTAAAATGCTGTAATGACATGCACTTCCCCATCTGGTTCTGAATATGGAGTAAAAAGCATCATGTAGACAGCCCCTATAAAAATTCCGGCAATAAGAAATAGATTTTCTGTCCGGACAATTTTTTTCTTTTTCATCAGAATATAAAACAGGATCACCATCAGTAAAAATCCTGCCACCACTGCCTTAAAGAGATCTCCCACATATTCCACGTCTCCCATAACAGCCAGCGCCAGCTTTGCGTTCCTGTAAAGGAAACCGTTGACAGCAAGTGCCCCGTAGATTTTCGGACTGTTGGAGGACCTCACCAGCAGCTCTCCGACATTTTCTCCTGTTTCCACTGTATAAAGTTTCATCTCCAGGTTCCTGTCTTTTCCCACCTGAGGTTCATCCAGCGTAAAATAATCAAAGGTACCGGCTTTTGCCAGAAGATCTGCAGATACCATCCATTCTTGAAGGACTTTTCCAGTGTCTGCGTCCCGCAGTTCTGCATACAGGTCAATTCCGGATACATCGCCTCTTTTTTCAAAAGACATTCCAATTTTTTCAATTTCTTCTCTGGTGGTGGTATAAGACTGTACGATTGTTCTGCCTTTCAGGGAATAGCTTCTCTCCTCATCCGCTTCAGCAGTAAAGTAAGTGCCCTCTCCCTTTTCCGTAATGCGCACTACATCATCATAATAAAAGTAAAGAGCTGTGATCACTACAAAAAACACAGCGAGCAGGCAGGGTACTGTCAGCCTAACAATCTTCCCGCACATCTTCATCTTTTCTTTCATTTGAAATCCTCTCTATTTCTTTATTCAGAAGCGCAATCTCCTGGCTCATGCGCTTTGCCTTATCCGACAGCCTTGATAATGACACAGAAAGAGAAAAACTGATAGGCAGCAGGAAACAAAATCCTGCAAAAAACAGCATATTTGTAGGCTGTTTAATTCCCAGAACATGGGAAAGCCCGGATGTAATCTGGGGGAAACATGCAAATACAATAATTCCTGCATCCAGCAGAAGCCACAAAAGGCTGTAGCGCAGTTCTATCCCTTTTTTTCTTACCTTATTGATGATATACAGCATGATCAGAAAAGCTACTATCACAATTAAAATCTGAATCCGTATATTCATCTCTTTCCTCCTCTGATTTTCTCAAACAAAATCGCCAATGTGACCTTTATCATATAATAAACAGATTTTTTCATAGAAATGGAGGATACACCTCCCATGCGTTCCCGCATTACCACAGGGATTTCCCGGACTTTACAGTTTCTGCACAGGATCGCCACTACACTTTCCGGCTCCGGATAGTCCTTGGGATAATTATGTGCAAATTCTTTCATTACCCTCCGGTTCACCATGCGAAGACCTGACGTTGGATCCGTGATCCTGGTTCCTGTCAGCAGACGGATCAGAATGCTGAAATAGCGGATTCCAAACCTCCTGAGACTGGAAGACTGAAACCCTTTCTTTTCAATAAATCTGGAGCCGATCACCATATCCAGTTTTTCCTTTTCCAGATATTCCGCCATGGTACATAAAAAAGAGGGATCATGCTGTCCGTCTCCATCTACCTGTACTGCCATGTCATAACCGTTTCTGTATCCATAGAGATATCCGGTCTGCACTGCGCCTCCGATTCCCAGATTCACAGGGAGATTGATCAGGTTAAAATGATTTCTCTCACAGATTTCTCTTGTATCATCTGTGGAGCAGTCATTGATCACCACATAGTCGAATCCCTCGGCATGCTCCATAATATCTCTTACGGTTCTTTCTATACAGGCGCTTTCATTATAAGCGGGAATAATGATTAATCTTTTTTTCTTCATTTTCCTATTCCTCTTCCGGCAAGGTGATGCACCCTTTCCGCCGTTTTCTTCCATGTATAGACTTGGTTCACTCTCTCTTCTGCCTTCTTTGCAGCTGCCTCTCTCACAGCCGGGTCCAAAAGAGCTTTCTCTATTGCGTTTCTGATTGTATCCGGTGTCACTTCTGTAAGTATTTTCCCATAACTTTCATCACAGATCAGCTCTCTGGATCCGCCCCGGTCTGTAGTGATCACATAACAGCCTGCCGCTGCTGCTTCCAGCACGGACGTTGGAAACCCTTCCGGATACTCTGTGGGGAGACAGTAAATCTCTGCCTGTCCCAGCAGGGAAGCAACTTCCTGAAAATCCAGCCTTCCAAGCGCCTTTACTCTAGCACTTTCACGGGCTTTTACCTGATCCATCTCTTCTCCGTCTCCCGCGATCAAAAGACAGATTCTATAGGAAGGATCCAGCATTTCCACTGCCTGGATCAGCTTGAAGATTCCTTTTTCCTTTATCAGTCTTCCTGTATATACAACTGCCGCTGTATCCTGAGATATGCCATATTCTGCCCTGAAATCCCTCACTGGCTTTTCGGCAATCCTCCGGATCACTTCGGCGTCCACTGCATTATAGAGCACCCCTTCTGCCCGGATTCCAAAATGTTTCAGCCAGTGACAGCATGCCTTGGACACTCCAAAATATTCCTTACAAAGCAGCTTGTCCCCAAAAGTAATGATATGTTCCACAGCCGCAAACACCATATCGGGTATTTTTTTTCCCACTGTCATATGGCTGGTCCCATGATCCAGGATCACACACCGGATACCTTTTCTCCTGGCATACCAGGCCCCCAAAAGAGTGTGGGGATAAAATCTGGCGTTGATCAGCACCAGGTCAAATTCTCGTTCTTTCAGCTTTTTATACAATTTGCGAAATTCCCTGTTCCATTTAGTCACAGGATATCTTCCGCCCATAAGATTTATGCAGGGAAGACGAAGGACTGGAACATGATCCACGAATTCATATTCCTTCAGCTTCATATCATTACAGGTGACGATCAGCACTTCATCTCCCATATCCATCAGCGCCTTCGCCAAGTTGCTGGTATATCTCTCAATACCTCCCAGATAGGGCAGGTAATGCGAAGCAAAAATACATATTCTTCTCATATAGTTCCTCTCATTTTTCTTTTTCTCTGTCCTTTATCAGATGATACAGGAAAAATGCAAGGAACAGTGCAGACATGCATCCGATAGAAATCGCATAGCTGGCACTTGCTCCCATAACTGCATATTTTTTCGTCAGATACGGCGTAATGAAATATGTAAGGACTGCCGTGAGTCCGCAGCAGACAAACGTACTGTACTGATGCCGCATAATAATGATTCCATACTGAAACAGCTGATACAAAGCCGTAAATCCTCCGCTGATGAGAATCAGGCACAGCGCTCCTCTGTACCCTTCCAGATTCACACCGAAAAGAAGGGACAGGACAGGAATCCCCATCACATAGGCACCGGCAATGCAGATTCCCGTAGCCGCACTGACTACTGCGATCTGACGGAGCACCAGGTGCATAAAAGCCCGGATATTACCTTTCACATAGTACTCTGCCATGACGGAAATCGCAGGTTTGAGCACAAAGGATGCGAACATATTTACCACGAACGCCATCATGTACAGAGGCGCAAAAATCCCCATAGTCTCAGAATCATAAAAATCATCGATGGCATATTTTGCCGCATTAATGATATAGGCATTTAAAAATGCATTGATAAACAAAGGAAAACCTTCAAACAGCAAAGCACGCTGGCGTCTCCAGGTCGTTTTCAGGGAAAAACCTCCGAATTCTTTTATGAGACGCCTGTCCACAAAGAAAATCCCTCCTCCGTACACCACCGCCAGAGCCAGAAGTGCCCAGGCCAGATTTTTTGTCAGCAAAAGTACGCCAAGAAACGCTGTAAGATACAAAGAGACCTTAACAAACATGTCTCTGCAGGAAACATCGTATCTGCCTTTTTGCTGATATCTCCCTTCCATCACATCTGACAGAGCTTCTTCCGCACGGAACAGCACTACCAGCAGCACGGCCGCAAGCTTAATTCCGCTGTAGGACTCTCTCCACACCCAGATGACCCCGGCTGCCAGCATTAAGGAAACAGTAAACAGACGGAGTACAAAATAATCGCTGAATTTATATTTTTCCCTTACATCAGAAGCCTGATAGGTCCTGATATTATAGAAACCAATAGTCACCAGCTGATTTCCCACCGTAAGCGCCAGCGCCAGAATCCCTGCCTGAGCTGCTCCGATATAGCTGGACGTTACCATCTGCATTAAAAAAGAGCTTCCCGCATAAATCAATCCGGCAAGAACAGTCCAGATATAAGTTTGTTTCGCAGTCTGCTCCCCGGGCATGAAAAAATTTTTTATCATCGGTTCTATAACTCCTTATTCCTTTCTCTTTTGCCCCTCTGCTGTACGTGAAAGAAACATGTCAGAAGCCTTTTAAAGGAATCGTCCGACATGTTTTTCTGTTCTTTTTCTCTTCTTTTCTTCCCCTTGAATCATTCCTTTACTGCATTGATACCGTCGCCAAAGTCCAGAATATACGGACAGTGGTTCACTCTCTTATCTTCCGGCGGCATCTGCATATAATCTCCGAAAAGCCTTTTCAGATATACATCATACTGATTGGGCATGCTCACCATAATCCCCTCAAAAGGCATCTCTCTCAGAGGATACATCTCCTCCTTCGAAAGATACGCTCTGTCTGACATAGTAACTTCAAAAGCATTCATATATCTGCTCTCTTCTTTGTTATATCTGGTACATTCCCTCACCAGACATTTATACAGAAATCTGGGCGATACATGGAAAAGTTTCAGCGCATAATGCGTTGCCTTGCAGATATATGTGGCAGCAAATTTCTGAAATCCCTTCAGCGGAATAATCGGGTCAGGAGTTCCGCACAGGAAGATCAGCTTGTTTAAAAACCAGGTCTTTCTCAGCTGGCTGTTTCTCTTTCTCTTATCCTCCGGCATATTATCCATAGGAAAAATATCAATGTCAATACACAGATCACATTTCAGCCTCCTGGATATATAAGGAACAAATTTTGTCCCCTTCTTTTGGAAATGTGTCACATTACAGGCATAATTTTTATCCTTTAAAGGCGTAAGCACCTTGTATTTATCTCCGATTTCCTTTTCGTACACTTCCATAAAACGATCATAATCTTTTCTTGGCATTGCCACATCAATATCATCATCCCAGGGGATAAATCCCTGATGCCGCACGACACCGATCCCTGTTCCGCCCAGCATGATATAATCCAGATCATATTTTTTACAGACCGCAATAAAATCTTTCAGGATGTCCAGCTGCACCAGCTGAAGCCTGCGCAGCACCTGAGGGTCGTATTCCCTGTAGCTTCCGTCTTCTTTTTTCATATCAATTCTCTTTCCTTATCTTCCTCAGCCTTTATTCAAGTCCTTCTTGATCTGTGTAGTGGAAATCTCCGGAGTCCTGGGGAGATATACTACATCACAGTATTCTTTCAGGAAATCAAATTTCCCCTCCCAGTCATCTCCCATAACAAAAGTATCTATGTGGTATTCCTGAACATCTGACTTTTTCTGCTCCCAGCTTTCTTCCGGAATCACCAGATCCACATATCGTATTGCCTCCAAAAGGCGTTTTCTCTCTTCATAAGTAAAATAACATTTTTTCTGCTTTTCTTTCCAGTTAAACTCATCTGTAGAAAGTGCCACAATCAGATAATCCCCATACTGTTTCGCTCTCTGCAGCAGATTAATATGCCCGTAATGAAGCAGATCATAGGTTCCGTATGTTATGACTCTTTTCATGTCATTTCTCCGTTTCTCTTAATAAAAATTTATATCCCCGCAGGGCACACTGTTTAGAACAATTCTATCACACTATCCTGCCACTGTCTATATATCTATTTCTCGGCTTTTTCACACAAATTTTTCCTTTTCTTTACGTTCCGGTCAGCACGCGGTTGAGAATATCCGCCAGAGGTTCCATGGCATTTTTCTCCTCCTGAAGCGTATTGGTCTGGGCTCCGCACTCCACCAGCAGAGTCTTTGGCCGAAGATGAAGATTATACCGGTATCCCCGCAGATAGATAGTTCTTCCGAAATCAGGATAATATTTCTTTGCCTCCAGCATCATCTGAAGAGAAAAGGCAAGATTATCTTCTATATAAGGATTAGGGAGATAGGAAATCTCCCCATTCTGGGCTGTCCGGCTCAGACCGTTTAAAAACATAACTTTTGCGGTTTCTTTTCCGTCAATGGTGGTTACCAGACGTTTATCATCCGCCACACCATCTCTGTGCAGGTCGATAACAACCTCCACACTGGGATTTTCCTCCAGGATCTGGCTGACACGCTCACTTGCCAGAGTATATGCCTGGTTTCTGTCCAGCTTTCCGTCGATCACATCAAAAACATCGGTCACATGAATGACATTATATCCGTATGTATCTCTCAGAATCTGAGTCAGATATTCTCCCACTCCTACAATGGTAGTGGATGGATCCCCCGGAACAGAGTCAATAAACTCCTCCTGAGAATGACTGTGATAGATCAGAATCTGAGGCTGGTCATTCTTTGTCTGCATGCGCAGATCCTTCTGGATCAGAGCAGACGCGTTCAGCTGTTCGCTGTTTATAGTTGTAGATTTATCAACTGTATAAAAATTACTCAGAACATAATTAAAATCCTGAAACTTCTCCAGAGGAATATCCGTCACAGGCGTCCGCTCCTGGCTTTTGGCTGAGGCAGACTGGGTTTGTTCCAGCTGCTCAGCCGCCTCCACCTCATCTTTCTGCCCGGCCTCATGAGTCTCAGTGCCCTGGTTCTCTTCCAGAAGTTTCTCCTGCAGAAACTCTGAATTTTCGGCTATGATCTGACTGCTGGTCTCCCTATCCTCCATGGCTGCTGCATTCTCCTCTTCCGATGCCGAAAAAGGAAGCTGCTGCTCAATTTTTCCCATAAGCCAGGAGGCTGCCGTAGTTTCTCCGTCTTCCGCCTGGAGCAGCACGCCGGGCAGATAGGTGCGCACCGCCCTCTCCTGGGCTGCAAGGAACATTTTTTCTACTGTGCTTTCATCCAGGGAAAGCCCTTTGACTACAATATATGCCGCCAAAATAATCATGGCAATCCAGATGACAATAGAGACTCTCTTTCCGGCATCACTTTTTTTCACCCTATCACCTCATATCTATATATGAGACAATCCTTTTGATTTATTCCTCTGCTTTGGCAAACGTCAGATTCAGCCCTTCTGATATGGTATAGGAAAGCCGCTTCATAGTTTCATCTACATCTTTTGGTGTTACAAACATACTGTACAAAGAAGGCGCTATCATTTCCTCAAGGAATTCTTTTTTCTCTGCCTCCTCTAGAGTATCCAGGAGGTGCGCCATGGAATCGTGGACTATGGTGGCCGCATCCACCACGGTAGGAACACCAATGCCGATCACCTTCACCCCAAGAGTATTCTCATTTAATCCGGTCCTGTGGTTTCCCACGCCGGAACCGGGATGAATTCCGGTATCTGTGATCTGTATGGTACGATTCAGTCTTTTAATGCTCCTGGCTGCCAGTGCGTCAATGGCAATGATAACATCAGGTCTGGTTTCTTCTGCCACGCCCCGGATGATCTCCATTGTCTCCATTCCCGTCTGTGCCATCACTCCAGGTGCCAGTCCGCTGATGCTGTGGGCATGTTCTTCCCCTATCCCCTGCACTCCGTATTCCCGGATGATATGTCTGGTAATATGCAGATTAGATACCACCTCAGGTCCCAGCGCATCAGGAGTGATCTCCCTGTTCCCAAGCCCGACTACCAGCACATTCATTTCTTCTTTTATAGGGATCAGTTTCCTCATATGCTTTGCCAGCTCCCTGGAAATCTCTCTGTGGTAGTCTTCATCCGGAACAGACAGATTGGGAGCTTCCAGAGTAATATACACCCCCTGAGGTCTTCCCATAGCTTTCGCTCCGTTTTCTGTCTCGATTTTCACGGTGGTGGTCCTGATATCTTTTTCCTCATTATAATCCTCTTCCACAACCACACCGCGGATTTCCACCTGGTCCTCTTCAAATTTCTCTTTTGTCTCCAGAGCCAGGTCCGTATGAATTCTTCCCATTGACATCTTTCCCATTTCCTTTCCTGATTTTCCTATCTGTTTTCCATATTTTTTGCATTTTAAGGGATTTTATGTATTGACATTTCCTTTAGAATCAACTAGAATAAAAAAGCATGTTATATCGGAGTGTTCCGTGTCTTCTCCGATAAAGATAGAACCTTAAGTTAGAGATTATAAAAATATTTTGGAGGTGTACGCTTTGGCTAACATTAAATCCGCAAAGAAAAGAGTTTTAGTAAACAGAACAAAAGCTGAAAGAAATAAATCTATTAAATCAGCAGTGAAAACTTCTATCAAAAAAGTAGAAGCAGCAATCGCAGCAAAAGACAAAGAAGCAGCTTCTGCAGCATTACTGAATGCTATTTCTACTATTGATAAAGCAGCTTCTAAAGGTGTTTACCACAAAAACACAGCTGCAAGAAAAGTTTCCCGTTTATCTAAAGCTGTTAACACAATGGCATAAGATAAGCTGACAGATTTGACATAAAAAGAATCTTATATCCCCGGCTGTCCGTCATCAGCCGGGGATTTTTCATTTACGGCAACAAGCGGCCGTACGCAAAGCATGCCGCCTGCTGTCTCATTTCTCCTCTATTGAAGACAGAGCATTCCCAGTTCCATATACCGTTCTTCACTGTCAGCTGCTGAATTTTACCAAAAGCAGCTCCACACTCATTGTATCTGTGATATATCCCGTCTTTACTTTTTCCTCTGTCCTGACGCATTCTTCCACTGCCTCTCTTAAATCTTCTGTGGAATATTTCCTGGCATAAGACAGATAATTGCGTACTACAAAAGGCTGGAGACCTGTCTGTTTTGCGATTCTGCTCTGGTCATATCCTGACCTGCTCAATTCTTTTACCTGCATGATCAGATTAAACTGCCTTGCCAGAAGAAATAAGATCCTCATAGGAGGCTCCTTCAGAGAAAGAAGATCATAATACAGATCCAGAGCTTTTTTTTGCTTTTTCTCTGTCACTGCCCGTATCATGTCAAAAATGTGATTGGAAATCTGCACAGTACACACAGCCTCAATATCCTCGGAAGTAATAATTTCCCTTCCCATGGTATAACAGACCAGCTTTTCCAGTTCTTTCTCAATATTTCCCATATCATTTCCTGTTTTCTCCAGAAACAGTTCCATATCCCGGCGTGTAATCTTTTTCCCTTCTCTGTTCAGGATTCCCAGCACCCAGCGGATAATGGTTTCTGTATCCTGGGAAGAAAATTCAATCACTCTGCCGTATTTTTTCACTGCCTTGTACATACGGCTGCGCTTGTCCACTTCACTCTCCACAAATACCATGCAAAGATATTCCGGCAGCTGTGACAGATATTCCGGCAGATCCTGGCACTGATTTTTAAAAAATCCCGTATCCTCCAGAAAGATCACTCTCCGTTCTGCAAAAAACGGCATCGTCTCTGCCAGTCCAATAACTTCTTTGGGTTCTGTTTTTTTTCCCGTGAAATAGGAATAATTCATATCATCTTTTTCCGGCATGAGAGCTTTCTTCATTCTGCCTTTATACTGCTGTTTCAGATAGTCTTCCTCCCCGAAAAAAAGATAGACGTTTTTAAAATTCTGATTTTTGATATCTTCCTGTAAGCTTTTCATAGCGTTCTCCTTTATGGATTTCATTCTAACATGATTTGCTTATACTGAAAAGACACCTTTGTACTTTTCCCGTCCCAGTCCGCTGTCACTGCCCCGGTCTGCCAGGTCTGCACCGTAGGGATTTTTTTATATTTCAATCGTTCCAGAAGTTCTCCGTGGGGATGACCGTACCGATTATCCTTGCCGCAGGATATGATTCCGATGTCAGGACATAACATTTCCAGGAAGTCCCTGGATGTCGAATTTCGCGATCCGTGATGTGCTATTTTTAAAATTTCCCAGCTTTTTTTCTGTACTTCTAAAGCCTGCTGCACATGCTTTTCTCCTTCTCCCTCCACATCTCCGGTAAACAGCGCGTCGAAATCTCCCATAGATACTCCCAGCACCTGTGATCCCTCATTACTCCCCATACTATTGTTTTTTGGGGAAAAGCAGTGAAAAATCAGATTCTTCTCTTTTATTTCTGTTCCGGCTCTGATATATACAGTCCTGCATCCTACTCTCTGTGCAAGTTGTTCCAGATTCTTTATTTCATCCTGCGTCTCCCTGCATTCTGACAGGAAGAGATACCCTATCTTGACTGCCGTTTCCCCTGTTTGCACCATTTCCAGAAATTCCCGGATTCCATTTACATGGTCCTCATCCATATGAGATACAAAAATCCCATCCACCTTTCTCACGCCCTGTGATTTCAGAAAAGGGAGAATCCTGTATCTTCCTACAGAAAACAGGCTGCTGCTTCCTCCATCTATCAGATAACAGCTGCCTTCCCTGGTAAGAATGCAGGCACAGTCCCCCTGCCCCACATCCAAAAACACTATCCGAAGGGCATACCCAGGTATTCGCACAGAAAGCACCAGAACTCCCAGTATCAAAAACAGCGGGCAGATCCAGGCTCTTATCCATTTTCTGAATCTCTGTTTCCATATTTTTCTTCTTTCTGTTTTCTCATGCCCCTGTTTCAACAGCAGTGCAGCCAGCAGAAGCAAATAGTAGACTCCACATTTCCAAAGCTCCGGCCGACCGGTTATCCACATATATACTGGAATCCTGCGTACCAGTTCCCCGGCCTTTAAATATCCCAAAACAAGAAGAGTGCCGGGCATAGCCGCAGCTTTACCTATAAGAATCCATCCCCCGGGCAGCATTCCCAGAACACATCCCAGTACCCCCGAAATCAGAACTACATTCACAGTGGGAAGGACCGCAAGATTAACCAAAATTCCCCAGACAGATATTTCATAGAAAAAGTACATCACCACAGGCAAAGTGGCAAGCCATACAGAGATTCCTGACCGAATTCCTTTTCCCAGGGCTTTGATCACCTTATCTTTTCCGTTTCTCTCCTTCTTTTCCCTTGTTTTTGAAAAAAGCAGCGGTTCTATGACTCCAAGTCCTGCCACGGCGCCAAAAGACAGAAGAAAACTGCTGTCATAGAGATAGAGCGGACTTTCTGCCAAAAGAAGGATGGATGCCAGTGCCACAGATGACAGAAAATCATAAGTCCTGCCTAAAATCACAGCCCCCATTGCTGCTCCAAACATGACAGCAGCCCGCATAGCAGAGGCACTGCTTCCCGTCATAATACCATAAAAGAAAATCCAGCCGGAAGAAGCAAGTCCTGCCACTTTTACCGGGATCTGTAATCTTCGCAGAACTTTATAAAATCCCCACCCTAAAACCGATAAATGCAAGCCTGAAATAGCGAGAACATGGGATCCTCCAATAGAGGCAAAGAGGGATTTTTGTTCCTGACTCAATTCCCCTTTTTCTCCGGTGATCATAGCAAGAAAAATACCTCTTACCTCTTCCCGGATGCTTCTGGAAATCCCCTCCTCCAGTTTTCTTTTCAGCCAGTTCTGCCAAAACAGAAATATCTCTGCCTTTTCTTCCTGTACCCGCAGTTCGCTTCCTTCCAGGTACCATTTGACTTTTCTAGCATAGTTATAATTTCTTTCATGAAACTGCCCGGGATTTGCAGGGAGCGGAATTTCTTCCAGTGCCCCTTTTATCAGGACTTTACTGCCCGGCTCTGCCAATAGCTTCCCGTTTTCTGTTCTTATTTTTACTTTTACATTGTCTATGGGATATTTTTCAGAATTTAAAATAAGACTTGTTTTTTTCAGATAAAGATAATTCGACTGTGTATAACTGTCTGCTCTGTAAACAATTCCAGAAACCAGCACCTGGCTTCCCTCTGTTTTCTCAGGCAGCCGGGGCGGAGAAAACCCCAGAAAAGGAATTCCCGCTGTGCCCAGCAGCCACAGCACTGCCGCCCACACAAGAGCGGCAATGCATAAAGGACGTTTCGTCATTTGTCTCCTTCCTGAGAACTCCCGGCATTGCTGCCTTCCTCACTGCTCTCCATAAGGCTGTAATCTGCTTTATACATTGTATCCAGATCCATACTTTCCCTGAAAGTTACCTTCGTCTCTCCTTCCACCGAAATCTGAACCCCATGTACACCGCAGGCATCAGTCAGTGAATTTACAATAGAATACACTGGAAGTTCCTCCTGCACACTCATAATCTCCGACATAAAAGTTTTATCAAGATTTACATAGCAAACTCCATCTACAATAGAAACCCCCAAAATTTTTGTATTCGGCGAGATTGTGGCCTGCATTCCTTCTTCTTCCGGGCCCCTGATCAGCGCCTCAAGCACAACTCTCTCCAGGGGAACATTACTGCTGTAATACTTAGAAATTGTTTCCTTTACCAGTCTGTCACCTTTCTTATTCGCAAAATAAAGATTGATGCTGCTGGAGGTATAGGAATTGATATTTTTTCCTTCGTTTTCCACAAAAGTATCTTTGTCCATAAGTCCGATCTGGTTTCCGTCAGAATCTGTCATGGGTTCCCCCTGCTCCAGAAAAGACACATAAGTAACTCCCGGAATCTGGGTAAATGATTTCACCAGCCCTGCCCGCACCAGGATTTCTCTGGTATTCTTCATTTTTTTATATTCTTCATTAAAATTCAGTGTGACAGTCTGCCCATTATATTCACAGTCAAGGATCTCCACTCCTTGGGGAAGGAGCCTTAAATGAACCTCTGAGTCTTCCTGTTCCTGAGTCAAACGGCAGATCTCCTCCACCATTGCCTCCGTGGTCCTCTCTGTAGGGTCATATCCTTCTGTTTCCAGGGAGGACTCTGCGAGAGAAAGGTAGTAAAGGCTGTATTCTGTTTTATTCTCTGTCTCCTCTGTGCCGCAGCCTGATAAGGCAAAGAGGAGACAGAGGGCAAAGAAAAAGACTGTAAGTTTTCTTACGCTTTTCATTTCTACCTCCTGTTATCTAGGCAATATAATTCAAAGGGATCCGCACAGAAAACGTAGTTCCCTTATGCTCCTCACTTCTGACTTTGATCGCTCCTCTGTGCATGACAATGGCATTTCTGGTGATTGCCAGTCCCAAGCCAGTCCCCCCGATTTCTCTGGAATGAGACTTATCTACCCTGTAGAATCTCTCAAAAATCCTGTCAATAGACTCTTCCGGTATGCCGATTCCGGAGTCTGCCACTGTTACATAGAAATATTTATGGTCCGCATTCAGAGTTACATGGACCCACCCGTCTTCCACATTATACTTGATGCCGTTCTCAACCAGATTAGACAAAGCAAGACTGAGTTTCACCTCATCTATCTCTGCTACTACCGGACGGTAACTTTCCAGCACCAGCTCCACGCCTTTCTTATCTGCGATAGGCTTAAGCCTTTTCAAAATGCTTTCCAGCAGATCATTGATACTGACTTTCTCTATATTCAGGTTTGAGGCTTTTTTATCCATCTTGACAAGCGCAAGCAGATCTGTGATGATCTTATTTTCCCTGTCAATCTCTACCACAATATCTTCCATAAATTCCTTATACAGTTCCACAGGCACATTTTCCTGTCCATTAAGAGAATCTGCCAGCACTTTAATAGATGTCATGGGTGTTTTCAGCTCATGGGACACATTGGAAACGAACTCCTGTCGGGAATCGTCCAGAGTTTTCATCCGTCCGAGCATTTTATTGAATACATTGCAGATAAGTTCCGTCTCCGTATAATCTGATATGGAAATCTCTTCATTCAGATAACCGTCTGTCAGTTCTTCAATGGCTTTGCTGACCTTGGAAAATGGTTTCACCAGAATTCCGGAGATGACATAACCCAACACAATGACCAGAATGCAGACTGCAGCCATCAGCAGATTTCCCCGGGTCTCCAGCATATCCACACTGTCCGCGATCTCCCCTGTAGAAGTACTTACCAGCATCACACCATCTGCCTGCCCGGTTTCTTTATCAGTCAGGGCAATGGTCTGTTCTATATAAGAATTTTTACGGTCATAATTATTTGCAGGAATCCCGTCAAAGCACTCAATAACTTCCTTGGATAACGCATATTTTCCTTCATCAATATCATATGTGTCCTTCACGATTTTCCCGTTTCTGTTGATGATCAAAATCCGCCCGTTGTAAACAGAAGTCAGAATTGCCATTTCTCCATTGATCACTTCCGAATCCTGATTTTCCAGATAATTTTCTTTCATAAGCTGATTTCCCAGGATATCACACTGATTCCTTACATTGTAATACCGAAGGGAAACGGCTCTGTTCTCATAACTGCTCACAATGACATTTTTTACAATCAGACATGGAATAATCCCGATAATGAACAGAATAATCATAATACGGAATCTGAGACTTTTGAAAAACGATTTTCTAAGCTTTACTCTCATGTTTCCACTCACCTCTGCGCCTGTCTCTTATCCCTGGAAGTAATATCCAATTCCCCATTTTGTATGTACATATTTCGGGTCGCTTGGGACTGTCTCGATTTTTTCCCTCAAACGGCGGATATGTACATCCACAGTACGGACATCTCCGGGATACTCATATCCCCAGACAAGATTCAGAAGATTCTCCCTGCTGTAGACCTTGTTCGGATTTTTGGCAAGAAGTTCCAGCACATCAAACTCTTTTGCTGTCAGATTAATTTCTTTTCCTGCAATAAATACTCTTCTTCCCTCGCAGTCCAGCTTCAGATCTCCGCAGACCAGTACCTTTTCAGGTGTCTCCTTTTTCTCCTCCTGCCTTGCCCTGCGCATGATCGCTTTGATACGCGCCTTCACCTCCATGATGTTAAAAGGCTTTGTGATGTAATCATCTGCGCCATACTCAAAGCCCATGATCTTATCCATATCTTCTCCCTTTGCGGTGAGCATGATAATAGGCACTTTGGAAAACTCACGGATCTGCTGGCATACCTCCAGCCCGCTCAGCTTGGGAAGCATTAAGTCGAGAAGGATAATGTCATATTCTCTTGTCTTTGCCATCTCCAGCGCTTCCTCCCCGTCGTAGGCACACTCCACTTCCATGCCTTCCTGCTCAAGGCTGAAGCGGATCCCTTTTACAATCAGCTTTTCATCGTCTACTACCAGTACTCTTTTTCCCATTTCTTTTCTCCTTATTCCACTGTTATATATTCTTCTATTTTCTCAAAAGTTTTCCCTTTAATTCCTGAAACATTCTGAATATCTTCAATACTGCCAAAGCCTCCTGCCTCTTCTCTGTAGGAAATAATAGCTGCTGCTCTGGCCGCCCCGATTCCGGGAATCGTCTGCAGTTCTTCTGCGTCTGCGGTATTCAGATTTACCTTTTTTGCAGATTCTCCTCCTGCCGGACTTTCTCCGCTTTCCTGCGCCTGACTGATCCCCTGTTCCTTCATTTTCTCGGTCTCTTCTTTTGTATACACCCGGATCTTCTCGCCGTCGCTGACCATTGCCGCCTGGTTCAGCCACTGAGTATCAGCATCATCTGAGAATCCTCCGGCTGCCTGGACAGCCTCAACCACCCTGGCGCCCTCCGCAAGCCGGTAAACCCCGGGGCTGTTCACAGCTCCGCTGATATCTACCCAGATTTCCTCTTTTTCCTGTAAGTCTCTGCCGGAGCTTACTTCTGCATCTTCCTTAAGGCTTTCTGAATCCTCCTGCCCGGTATCTTCTTCCCCGGAAACATCCTCCTGTTGAATCACAAGATCTTCTCCGTTCTTTCCGCAGGATACTGTAAAAAGCAGAAGCATTATACTCAGCGCACATAAAAATATTCTTTTTTTCAATTATACACACTCCTTCCCCGCGCATACAGTACAGAGATTCTGTGTGTACAACTGACTCTATTGTAACGAATTTATCTCTTCTTTACAATAGGCATCCCCGAGGAATTTTCCAAAAAAGAACCTCCGGCTGTCCCGCAAACTCTTATTAAAAATAGATTCTGGAATTTTCCGGAAAGAAATCTCCGGCAGATTTTTAAGGCTGCTGCCGGGCATCTGCGTACCCGGCAGCTTGTCTTGAAATGTATGTTCAGTATAACACTGACTTAAGAAAAAAACAAGAAGAATTTCAAAGGAGCCCCTGCTCCGCTGTGTCTTGAAGCTTTCCTTCTCTGATCCAGTTTCTGGTCCATTCCAGCCAGGGATAGAGATACATATCTTTCTCCATCACCGGAACTTCTTTGTTCATAGCAGCATAGACCGCCCCGGTTCCTTTTCCCCTCTTCAGACTGCTGTCAAAAAACTGCTGTGCCTGGTAAGCTGAGAAAACTTCCACTGCCAGAATATACTCCAGGCAGCGGACCGCTTCATTGGCTTTCACCGCCGCATTGTATCCCATAGATACATAATCCTCCTGACCTGCGCTGGTAGATACACTATCTGCAGTTGCAGGAACTGCCAGCATGCGTATCCTGTTCAGGATTCCCGCCTGAGCATACTGAGGAATCATGAGACCAGAGTTCAGACCAGAGTCCTTTGCCAGAAACCAAGGCAGTCCGGACAGATTTTTATCCAGAAATCTGGCGTTTCTGCGTTCTGACATTTTCCCCAGATTTGCAGCAGCCACGCACAGAGCGTCCATCTGCATTCCCACATAGGATGCATCCGGATTGCCATTGGAATATACATCAGGTTCCTCTTCTGTTCCAAAAATCACTGGGTTATCCCCACAGGAATTGATCTCACATTCCACTACTTCCCTGGCATCCGCGATCACTCTTTTTGCCGCTCCGTGAAGCTGAGGAACACACCGCAGCGAAAGTGCGTCCTGAAGATGAGAATCTTTTGCCTTTTCTATAATCTGTGAACCTTCCAGCAGATCACACAGGAACTGTGCTGTCTGGCACAGCTCTTTCTGAGGCCTGCAGCCGGTCACATGAGAATCATAAGCACGCAGAAGCCCGCCAAGCCCTTCCAGCGACATGGATGCCGCAATATCTGCCGCTTTCACTGCCTGTTCCATGCGGTAAACTGCCAGAGCACTCAAAGCAGTAGGTGACGTAGTTCCATTGATCAGCGCCAGACCTTCTTTGTAACTGAGAGTGATAGGCTGGATTCCTGCTTTTTCAAGAGCTTCTGCTGCCGGCAGGAGTTCTCCCTGATACCAGGCTTTTCCCTCTCCGATCAAAACTCCGGCAATATGGGCCTCTGCACACAGATATCCCACAGAGCCCTCTTTGGGAACATACGGAATGAGATTTTTATTCAGAAACTGACGGTATCTCTCCAGAAGCTCCAGCCGTACTCCGCTGACCCCGCGTCCCAGACTCTGAAGTACCATCAGGATCACTGCCCTCACTTCCTCTTCTTCCATAGGTTCTCCTACAGATACCGCGTGAGTGAGAATAATATTTTTCTGAAGAAGCTCTGCCTGTTCCTTTTGAATAAATTCTGTGACCAAAGCCCCAAATCCTGTAGTTGTACCGTATACCGGCTCTTCTCTCCTGACACACGCTTCAAGAATTTTCCTGGATTTTTCCACTCTGTCTTTATATTCTTCAGAAAACTCCACTTCACTGTGAAAGACTGCCACAGAAATAAATTCTTCCAGATTGACAGGTTGTCCCAGTATCACTTTTTTCATGTAAAAGCATCCCCTTTCTGCCGCTGAATTTATTTTTACGCACCATTTCTGCTCTATGCCTTTTAGTAAATTTCCCCTGCAATTTCCTCTGCTGAGTCCAAAATTCTTCCCTCATGGACTTCCTCTCTCAGATACTCCAAATGAGGATAGATCAGCATATCATTTTCCATCACCGGAATCTTTTCGCCCAGCTTTTTGTAAATTGCCTCTGACACAGAACTTCTCTTTATATCCTGATCCTGGAACTGCTGCGCCTGATAATCAGAGAGCAGTTCAATAGCAAGGATGTATTCCAGCTTTTCTGCGATCATTCCTGCTTTTTTGCAGGCAAAATATCCCATTGCCACATAATCCTCCTGGTTTCCGCAGGTAGGCGTATTGTCGATAACAGCCGGAGATGCAAGTACACGCATCTCATTGAGCAGACCTGCCTGAGTGTACTGAGGGATCATAAGCCCGGAATTTAATCCCGGTTTGCCGATGCAGAACCAGGGATAGCCGGAAAGACTTTCATCGATGATCCTGTTGTTCCTTCTCTCTGACATTTTTCCCAGTGTGCATGCTGCAATAGACGCACTGTCCATTTCCATCCCCACATAAGAAGAATCTGCGTTGCAGGCAGAAATCACATCTTCCTCTCCTTCTTCTCCCCAGATGATGGGATTGTCACAGCAGGAATTCATCTCAATCTCTATAGTCTTTCTCGCATCTTCCAGAGTTTTCCTTGCTGCTCCGTGAAGCTGCGGCATGCATCTTAAGGAAAGGGCATCCTGCACCTTGCTTCCCTGATATTTCTTGATAATTTCAGAGTCTTTCAAAAGGTTCCGTATATTTTCTGCAACCCTTCTCTGCTCCCCGTGAGGACGCACCTGCATAACCCTGTCGTCAAAAGCATTCATTACACCCTTTAAAGTTTCCAGTGTGAGAGCACCAATAACATCTGCCGTCCTTGCTGCCTTTAACAGATCATACAGCGCCAGTGCTCCCAAAGCGGTTGGGGATGTCGTGCCGGACACCAATGCCAGTCCTTCTTTAGAACTCAGTTTCAGTGGTTTCAATCCCGCTTTTTCCAAAGCTTCGCCGCCGTCCATCAGTTCTCCCTGATACCATGCCTTTCCCATACCCATGAGTACCAGCGCGGCATGGGCCTCCAGCGCCAGATAGCCCACACTTCCCTCTGAGGGGACCAGGGGTGTGATCCCCCGGTTTAAAAATTCTTTATATTGTTCCAGGACTTCCAGACGGACGCCGCTTCTGCCCTGACCCAGATTCTGGAGCACCATCAGGAGAATTCCGCGTACCGCTTCCTGTTTCAAAGGCTCTCCTACGGAAACTGAGTGGGTGAGGATAATATTTTCCTGAAGCTTTTCTGTCTCTTCTTTATCAATGGCTTTTGTGCACAGAGCGCCAAAACCGGTGGTAACTCCATACATAACACGGCCTTCGTCCACCCATTTTTCTACCAGTGTCCTGTTTTTCTGTACTCTGCTGCAATATTCCTGAGAAAATTCAACCTTTGCCCCGTACCGTGCCACAGCAGCAAATTCTTCCAGGCAAAGCCATTCTCCCAGGACCACCTTCTCTATTTTCCTGCTATCTCTCATTGGTCCCCTCCTCAATATCCTTCTTTGTCTCTTTGTCAAAGAAAAATACTTTAATGGCAGCAGCCACCTGAAGAATGAAAATGATCAGCACCACAAAACCGCCGCAGGCTGCCAGATATTTTACACCGTCGACTCCCTGCTCGCCGCCTCCGAACGCAACCATAATGCAGGCAATCAGACCAATGGAAACGCCCCAGACAATTTTCTGCCAGACTGCAGGTTCTTCATCATGACGCGCTCCCTGAGTACACAGTGCAGAAATTGTGGTAGACATAGTATCCGCTGTTGTAGAAAAAGCAGCGATCAAAGCAACAATGATAACCGGTATGATAATGAATCCCAGAGGAATATGCTGAAGGAATTCCCAGATTCCTGCAACAGCACCTTCCTCCTGAATCGTAGCAATAATATCCGCTTTGCCCTGGATCTGCCAGTCCAGAGCAGTTCCTCCCCATACGGCAAACCATACAAATCCAAAGGAAGCAGGAAGGATCCAGTTAATGATCAGGAACTGACGGATAGTCCTTCCATATGCGATGATTGCAAAGAAGATTCCCATCAGAGGCGCATAAGCGATCCAGATTGCCCAGTCGTACATGGTCCACCAGGTAACCAGCGCTTCTCCTCCTACGGTATACGGGTCAAAGCCCCACATCCAGAATCTGTCCAGCCAGTAGCCAAGTCCTACGTTCGCCATATTTAATATGTAAACCGTAGGTCCGATAATGATCAGCGCGATCAAAAGTACATAGAAAATTTTTGATGTCAGTCCTGCCAGCCATTTGATTCCTTTATCAATACCTGTAACAGATGCCACAGTAAAGGTAGCTGTTATGATGGCAGTCAGAATAAACCAGACAACCGGTCCCTGAGCAATCCCGTAAGCGGAAGCAAGCCCGGTTCCAATCAGAGCAAGTCCTGCTCCCAGAGAAGACGCAAGTCCCAGGGCAATGGCGAGAACAGATAAAATATCAATGATCGCCTTCCAGAATCCCTTTGTAACCCTATCTCCGAAGAGCGGTGTCAGAGATGCTGATACAGACAGCTCTTTATTTCTGTTGAAATACATGTATGCAATAACTACACCGGAAAGTGCGTACATTGCATAGGGGATAAAAGTCCAGTTGTAGAAGCAGCGTCCCAAAGCAAAATAGGAAGCTTCTTCGCTCAGTGCCTCAATTCCGTATCCATCTAACTCTCCATAAATATTTCCGAAGTACACCAGTACCTCATTGACACCATAGGTGATCAGACCTGTGGCAATTCCTCCGGTAAGTGTCATGGCAAACCAGGAACCAAAGGAATATTTTGCTTTTGCCTTAGCACCGCCGAAACGGATATTTCCGATCTTCGAAAAGGCAAGCAAGGCTACCAGTACCAGTGTCACTATGGAAACAATCTGATACAGCCATCCAAAATTGCTCAGAGACCAGGTAAACACTGCCTTAGTCACCGTTGTCAGCCATTCGTTGTTCACAATGCCCAGAATCGCAGCTCCTCCGATCACCACGAAACATGGGATGAACACGTTCCATCGAATGGGCTTTTTGCTTGATTTCATTTCTTCCATCTTTTCTTTGTCCGGTATAAAACCGGCTCTCTCCTTTCTTTTTTATCTACTAAAATATAAGAGCAATTACCGTGCCAACCCGATTTTTTCTTTATCAGAGTTTATTTTTTCCGCTTTTCCGG
>CALWHD010000162.1 GCA_944380235.1 uncultured Blautia sp. | reverse complement strand
AAATGAAGATCCTTGTACAGAATATCTATTCCCTGGAGACACTGGTACACGTAGATACTCTCTGCCTGGATTAAACTGGAACAATCACTGTCGGTACTCTGTAATTTCATTCTGTGATTCCTATGACTGCACTTCCCCAGGGGGAAGTAGATATGCTGGTGGAGTCTTATATGGCAGCCTGCGACGACAACAATGCTACGTTTCGTGCATTAAAGGAGAAATTTCCGGGAAATAAGGGCTATCAGCCGGTTTATAAAATCCCTTTTTCTTCCAAGCGAAAGTGGGGAAGTGTAAGCTTTCAGGATGCCGGCACAGTATTTGTGGGAGCACCGGAAAAACTTCTGGGACAGCTGCCTGAGAATCTGGAACATGAGATGGAACGCGGGCGCAGGCTGATTGTCATCGGCTATATCGGAAGAGTATGGGAAAATGACCAGGAACTGCCCAAGCTGATCCAGCCCCTTTACAGTGTAGTCCTGGAGGATACCATACGTCCTCATACAAAAGAGACGCTGGAATTTTTCCGAAAGGAAGGGGTGGATGTAAAAGTCATCTCAGGAGATCATGTCACAACCGTGTCCCAGATCGCAAGGAGAGCAGGGCTTAAAAGATGGAAAGACGCTGTGGATCTGTCACTCCTGGGAGAAGAGATCGACTATGACAGTCTTGGTCAGAGATATGCTGTGTTTGCCAGAGTAACGCCAAAACAGAAACAAGAGCTGGTGAAGGCGCTGAAACGGAAGGGACACAAGGTGGCTATGACAGGAGATGGAGTTAATGACCTTTTGGCACTCCGTGAGGCAGACTGCTCCATTGCCGTTGCAGACGGAAGCGATGCCAGCCGTCAGATCGCACAGGTAGTCCTGCTGAATTCGGATTTTACTCATCTGCCCCAGGTAGTTATGGAGGGTAGGAAAGTTATCCACAATGTAACCAGGACAGCACAGGTATTCTTTATCAAGACCATTTATTCAGTACTGGTGTCTTTCCTCTGCCTGTTTACCAACCAGCCGTTTCCCTTTATTCCCATACAGATCACCTTGATTGACGCCTGCATTGAGGCGTATCCTTCTTTCCTGACCATTCTGGAATCAGATACAAGACGGGTAAAGGGAAGATTTCTGCCTACAGCGCTTACGCATGCAGCTCCCTTTGGCATCACGGTTGCCGGGATGATTGCTCTCACCAGTTCTTTTGCACCATTCTCTGCGGCAGAGAGACAGACAGAGATGTATCTTTTGCTGATACTGATTTCTATGTCTGCAGTGATAAAAAGCTGTATACCATTTAACCCGCTGAGAGTTTTCCTGTGTGTTACCATGGTTTTTGGAACATTTGGTGCTCTTGTGATTCTGCCGTCTCTCTTTGAAGTCAGCAGTATTTCCGGAGAAATGGCAGTTTATATCCTCATAGGAGCTGTGATTTCCTTTTTGCTCATCCTGTTTCTGGACCAGATACGTTTTCAGGCAAAAGATTTTTTGGAAAACGGGTATGGAAAAAAGAAGAAGTCTGCGCTATGATTAGAAGCAGAAAGCAAAAAGAAAAGAGGAGAAGTGATGTCTTTAAAAAAACGGATGTTCCGTTCCAATATGACCATTTTATCTGCAGCACTATTCTCTCTGATGCTGATCATACTGGCAGTATTGATTTTGTTTGAGGATTCATTGGAAAATCAGGTCTATGCCATCAGCAGCACCAGGATAGAGCAGCATGCGGAAGAGGTGGTGCAGATCATGGAGAAAGAGGATATACAGAACCCGGAAAATCTTGAGAAAGAGGTGGAACAATGGAATTACCAGACAGCACTCATAGCCCATGGAAGGGTGCTGTCCGGTCATCGCGGAGAGCAAATGAAAGATCTGGCAGAATTTTTTCAGACAGAAGGACAGCAAAGCGGGCAGACGAATATTTTTTCTTTCCAGAAGGCTACCATTGTCAGCAAGTATCTTCCAGATCAGGAAGCCTGTCTTGTGGCGGCATATTTTCCGGACCGCAGCTGGATCCTGTCATCACTGAGCAGCTCTTTTTATTTATTCCTGGGGGCAGTGCTTCTGGGCGGTACCGGGGCAATTGTGCTTTTGCTGTTTCTGGCTTCTTTTTTCACCCGAAAGATGAATAGGGTGATCATGGAACCTCTGGAGCTTTTGGTGAAAGGGGCAGAACGAATTAAAAATGGAAACATGAGGGAAAAGATTGATTATACAGGCGAAGCAGAGTTTGAGCATGTCTGCCAGACTTTTAATGATATGCAGAGTACCATATTAGAAGACAAGGAGCAGAGAGCAAAGACAGAAAAGGCACGGACAGACATGGTGACAGGCATTTCCCATGATCTTAGGACGCCTTTGACCTCAATACAGGGTTATATAAAGGGAGTCCTGGATGGAGTGGCAGGTACTGAGGAAAAAAGGAAGCTGTATCTGGAAACCGCCTATGAAGCTACGGAGGAGATGAATCTTCTGCTGCAGAAGCTCTTTGACTTTTCCCGTATGGAAAGCGGACAGATGCTTTTCCATATGGTAAAGGCAGACCTTGCCGAATATACGGAGGCGTATGCTGCACAGAAGGAAGCAGTGACAGATTCCTCAAAACTGCAGATCCGTCTGCACAAAAAGGAAGGGTATCTGCCGGAAATTTTCATGGATGTGGAACAGGTCCGGAGGATTTTGGATAATCTTCTGGAAAACAGCATGAAATATGCCATGGTCACACCGGTTCAGGTAGATCTGTCCATAGAGGAAATAAAGGATTTTATCTGCCTTTCCTGGAAAGATAATGGAAATGGAGTACCGGAAGAAAAGCTGGGACGTATTTTCGACAGATTCTACCGCTGTGACGAAGCAAGAAAGGAAAAGGGCAGCGGTGTGGGGCTCTATGTGGTAAAATATATTATGGAACAGCATGGAGGAACTGCAGAGGCAAAAAACGAGGGAGGACTGAAGATCAGCCTGTATTTCCCAAAATCCGGTTCAGGGCAGAAAAACAGCCGGATGGATACGAAAAGGTGAAAGAGCAGCAGGAGGCGTCAATATGGAGAAAATATTAATTGCAGAAGATGACAGGAAGATTGCAGAACTGGAGAGAGATTATCTGGAGAGCAACGGATATGAGACCTTCCTTTTAGAAGATGGGGCACAGGTGATCCCGGAACTTAAAAGGGGAGGATATGATCTGGTACTGCTTGATATCATGCTTCCCGGATGCGATGGGTATGAAATATGCCGTACTGTGAGAAATGAGATTGATATTCCCATTCTGATGGTGACAGCCCGGGCTGAAGCGGTGGACGTGATCCGGGGCTTGGGACTGGGAGCAGACGACTATATTACAAAACCGTTTGACCCTTCCCAGCTTGTGGCAAGAGTTCGCTCTCATCTGAAACGCTATGCCCGCCTGACAGCAGGGAAAAAGGAAGAGAAAAAGGAAACAAACGGAAGGATTACAGTTCAGGATGTGGCAATAGAGCCGAAGACATGGAAAGTGTGGAAAGGAAATACAGAACTGAAGCTGCCAAACCGGGAATTTGAACTGCTGCGTTTTCTGATGGAAAATCCGAATATTGTGTTTTCGAAAGAAGAACTGTTTGAAAAAATATGGGGGTTTGACTATGTATCAGATGCGGCTACGGTATCGGTCCATATTAATCGTCTGAGGGAGAAAATTGAGGACGACACCCGGAATCCTCAGATTATTGAAACTGTGTGGGGAGCCGGCTATCGTCTGAACGGGTAAGGAAAAGGGGAATAAAAATGTGGATTCTTTATGCAGTGGGCTCTGCTTTTTTTGCAGGGCTTACTTCAATTCTTGCAAAGTGCGGAATACGAAAGACAGACTCTTCTGTGGCAACGGCAGTGAGGACCATTGTGATACTGGCGTTTTCATGGGGAATTGTATGGATCGTGGGATCGTGGAGGCAGATATCCCTGATCAGCGGGAAGACTATGCTGTTTCTGATCCTCTCCGGAGCAGCCACAGGTGCGTCTTGGCTCTGTTATTTCCGTGCCCTGCAGGCAGGAGATATTAACAAGGTGGTACCTATTGATAAATCAAGTACGGTACTGACGATTTTGCTTGCTCTGATTTTTTTGGGGGAAGGTGTAAGTTTTCCTAAACTGCTGGCAGTTCTGGCGATCGCTGCAGGGATTTTCCTGATGATTGAAAAGAAAGATGTCAAAGAGCAGGAACAGAAAGGGAAAACCGGCTGGATGCTTTACGCAGCTGGTTCTGCTTTTTTTGCCAGCCTGACTGCTGTCCTTGGAAAAATCGGGATTTCCGGTGTAGAGTCTAATCTGGGGACTGCCATCCGTACTGGAGTAGTGCTTGTTATGGCATGGGGCATGGTATTTATTACTGGAAAACAGCGGGAAGTGAAACATATTGACAGGAAAGAACTGGCTTTTATCTGCCTTTCGGGTATTGCCACGGGAGCATCCTGGCTTTGCTATTACCGTGCGCTGCAGGAAGGTCCAGCCAGTGTAGTTGCGCCTATTGACAAGCTGAGTGTCCTTGTTACAGTGATCTTTTCCTATTTTGTATTTGGAGAAAAACTGAAAGGCAGAGCGCTGGCCGGTCTGGCTCTTCTGACGGTGGGAACCGTGGTTATGGCAGTATTGTAATCTGCCTAGGATCATGCAGGCAGTACAGTCTGCGCGTCGACGATGATGCCTTATATCACTGCATTCTTTATGCCCAGGACAAAGGGAGACCGTCCGCAGGTTATTCCTGACGGCTGTGTGAATTTTGTGTTTCTGGGACAATTTGCCGATACTCCCAGGGATACGGTATTAGTTAAGAAAAACAGGTGCAGGAAATTTTTCCTGATATTTTCTGGACATATAGTAAAATTGTTCTAAAAACGGTATAAATCCTTCTTTTTTTTCTGAATGGAAAAGGATAGAATATATCCTAGAAAATATAATAGGAATAAAGGAGGACGATTTATGCGTAACATAAGAAACCTGAATCAGGGCTGGAAGTTTATCCAACAGGATGCAGGACTTCCGGAGAGCCTGCCTGCAGACTGGCAGAACGTAGATTTACCCCATACATGGAATGCCGTGGACGGACATGATGGGAATGGAAAATTCGACAGAGGCAGGTATTGGTACGCGAAAACTTTCGAAACACCAAGACAGCCTCTGGCCGGCGGCAGAGTGTTTGTGGAATTTTTAGGTGCGGCTCAGCAGGCTACGGTTTATGTGAATGGTACAGAAGTTGTTTATCATGAAGGCGGATATTCTACTTTCCGGGCAGATATCACTTCTCTGTGCAGGGAAGAGGGAGAAAATCTTCTGGCAGTTGCCTGCAGCAATGAATTAAAGGACAGTGTGTATCCACAGTCAGCAGACTTTACTTTCTATGGCGGACTCTATAGGGGCGTGAACCTGATCAGTGTGCCAGACGCACATTTTGATCTGGAGTATTACGGAGGTCCCGGCATTCAGGTGACACCAAAGCCATGTGACTGCGGAGGTGCGTCTTTTGAAATCGTATCTTATGTAAAGAATACAGATGAAAACTTTACTGTTCTCTATTCTATCTGTGACGCAGAGGGAAGAGAAGTGGCAAACGGATGTCGTCCGGCAGACAGCACAGCAATTACTCTGTATGTTCCTGATGCTCATAAATGGGAGATTGAAAGCCCTTATCTGTATACAGTCACAGCCCTTCTGCAGCGCAGAAACGAAGCCTATGATGAGATCAGTGCAAAAGTAGGTGTCCGCAGCTTTTCCTGTGACCCCGATAAAGGATTTATCATCAATGGCGTGGAGACTCCTCTTCGAGGCGTAAGCCGCCATCAGGATCAGTTATACAAAGGCAATGCCCTGACAAAGGAAGACCATTATAAAGATGCCCAGATCATTAAAGAACTGGGAGCTAATACTATCCGTCTGGCTCACTATCAGCACTCACAGGATTTTTACGATGCCTGCGATGAGCTGGGATTCGTAGTCTGGGCAGAGATCCCCTTTATCAGCGTGATGAACAAGGATCCGGAAGCACATCAGAACTGCATCAGCCAGTTAAGAGAACTGATCATACAGAATTATAACCATCCTTCTATCTGCTTCTGGGGGATTTCCAACGAGATCCTTATCGGTGGAATTTCTCAGCAGTTAGTGGATAACCATCATGAGCTGAATGCTCTGGCAAAAGAACTGGATCCCACTCGCCTGACTACCATCGCTCATGTATCCATGACACCTATTGAAGGACCTATGCACGGCATTACGGATGTGGAGAGCTATAACCACTACTTTGGCTGGTATGGCGGCAAGATGGAGGATAATGGTCCCTGGCTGGACAACTTCCATAAGATCCATCCGAATATCTGTCTGGGACTTTCCGAATACGGATGTGAAGGAATCATTACCTATCATGGACCGAATCCGGCATGCAAGGATTACAGCGAAGAATATCAGGCACTGTACCATGAACATATGGCAAAAGTCCTGGATGAGCGTCCCTGGATCTGGTCCAGCCATGTATGGAATATGTTTGACTTTGGATGTGCGGCCCGTGATGAGGGCGGTGTGGCAGGACGTAATAACAAAGGTCTTGTTACCATGGACAGAAAGACAAAGAAAGACAGCTATTATATCTACAAAGCATACTGGAACAAAGAACCTATGGTGCATCTCTGCGGCAAACGTTATGCACAGCGTGCGGGAGAGACCACAGAAATCCGTGTATATTCCAACCTGCCTACTGTAACCCTTTACTTAAATGGAGAAAAAGTAGGAGAACAGACTGCAGATAAGGTATTTGTATTTCAGGTGGCTCTGGCAGAAGGATTTAATACGATCCTGGCAGAGGCAGGGGAAGTAAAAGATACCATGACACTGGAAAAAGTGGAAAAAGAACCTTCTATTTATGTTCTGCCGGAAGTAAATGAAAGAGCAGAAGGCGTAGCCAACTGGTTCAAATCCGTGGGTGATATGGACTTGAAGGCTCCCATGGAATTCCCGGAAGGCATGTACAGCATTAAAGATACCATGGAAGAGCTGTCAAAGAATCCGGAAGCCATGGAACTCGCCGCAAAGGCTTATAAGCTCACTATGAATATGACTGTAAAACCTGGTGAAGGCATGTGGGATATGATGAAATCCATGACTCTGGAAAAGTTAGGAGAAATGGCAGGATCCCTTGCTCCGGAAGGATTTATAGAAAGCATCAACGCACAGTTAATTAAGATTAAAAAAGACTGATAATTAAAAAGAGGGCACTGTGATTCAGGGAAGAATTTTCCGCAGTCATGGTGCCTTTTACTTATGTGCGGCCTGAATTTTTTTAGCCTGAAATTCACTTAATGGACACAGAGGTCTGCTAAAATAAGATCACGAAAGCAGGAAGGAGTGATTTTGTTTTGCGGATATTGATTGCAGAGGATGATCAGAAGCTGCTGAAATCTTTAATTTATATTTTTGAACATAACCGGTTTAATGTGGATGGAGTCTCATCAGGAGATGAGGCTCTTGCTTATGCAAAGTCGGGAGAGTACGACGGGATGGTCCTGGACATAATGATGCCTGGTCTTGACGGGCTGCAGGTGCTGAAAATGCTGCGGGCAGAGCACATTAATACACCTGCGCTGTTTCTTACAGCCAGGACAGAAGTGGACCAGAAGATTGAAGGACTGGATGCAGGGGCAGATGACTATCTTGCCAAGCCTTTTTCGCCCAGAGAGCTTTTAGCGAGGGTCCGCGCCATGTTAAGAAGAAAAGATAATTATGTCCCGGAGCTTCTGGAACTGGAAGGAACGGTACTGAACCGGTCTACTTATGAATTGATCTGCAGAAGCAAGAGCTGTGCTTTGAGCGGAAAGGAGTATCAGTTTGCTGATGTACTGGAAGAACTGTCTTCCGTCACCACGGCAGAAGATCTGGAAAAGCAGCCGGAACTTGGGGACAATAAGGAGGAGCTGGTTCTGACTTTTCATAGGAACACAGATGATTATACT